>JBDSBS010000740.1:0-11826 GCA_039921435.1 Planctomycetota bacterium
CGTGAAGGGTTGGACGGGCGGCAGGCGCGCCGGACTGAGTGCCCGCAGTCAAACCTCGGCCGGCCGCTCTCCCTTCCGCCGGATCGCGTGGCGGAAGAAGTAGTTCACGATCGGGATGCCGAGCACGAGGCCCCAGACGCCAAACAGCTTGCCGCCGATGGTCAGCACGATCAGCACGAGCACGGGGTTCATGTGCATGTGGTGGCCGTAGATCGCCGGATTGAGCACGTACGTCTCGAGCGCGTGGATGATGCAGATCAGCACGATGGCGATCATCATCGTCGGTACGCCGCCCGACTGCAGCGCGAGCAAACAGATCGGCGTCGAACTGATGAACGTGCCGACGACGGGAATGAAGCTGCAGAAGAACACGATCGCCGACAGCACGAGCAGGTTGGGCAGCCCCAGCATCCAGATGCCGATCGCCGTGAAGATCGTGTTGCAGACAGCGATGAACAGTTGCGCCTCGAGCGCGCGCCCGAGCACGCGGCCGAAGCCCGCGATGTTGTCGGCGACTTCGTCGTAGATGAACCCGATCTTGGTCTGCGAGAGGCGCTGCGTGCTATGGCTCAGCTTCTGCAGGTCCAGCACGATGAGGAACGAGAACAGCAGCGAGAGCAAGAACGACGAGGCGTAGCCGAGCACCGACTGACCCCACTCGAGTGGGTTCTTGGCTAGGTTCTCGCCGACGCTGCCAATGAACTCTCGCACGACGTGCAGGTCCGGGGGCGGTTTGGGCGGATCGGGCGGATCGAGCGGCACCCCGTTCTCGATCGGGACCGGTGGCGAGGTGTCGACTCGCGGGGCCGCGCCGGGCTTGTTGGTGCCTATCGCGGCCGAAGAGTCCTGGGCCTCGCGATGCTTGGCCAGCCCCGCGTAGAACGAGGGATACTGCTTCAAGAACTTGTTGAGTTCGCGATCGGCGTCGGCCGCGTGCTTGTCCCGGTTCTTATAAAACGTGTTCCACTGTTCCTGCACCTGAGGCACGAGCGTGAAGCCCGTGGCGAACAGCGTGCCCAAGAACACCAGGCCGACGATCGTCACGCGCAGCGGCCGATTCCTGATGCGGTGGGCGAGCCCGTCGACGCCGTGGGCCTGGATGTAGGCGAACACGAACGTCATGAAGATCAGCAGCAAGAACGGCCGCAGCAGGTAGAGCACCGCGATCAGCAGGCCCCAGACGAACGTGCGGGAGGCCAGCGAGAAGATGCGGTCCCACGGCGGCGGGAGAGTTTTTTCGGTCGGTTCGGTGTCGGGCGACATGCGCGGCGCGGACGGTACGCGGCTCGCCGCCCGGCCGCCAGCCACGATCCGGAATGTCGGCGCCGATGCGCTTCGTCGTGGCCGTGGTGAAACCGCCGTCGTGCCGCTGTTCGCTCACCGTCTGGCGCGCGATGATCGAGGCATGTGGTGTCGCGCGTTGCTCCTGGTCGTTGCTTGTGCTGCGTGCTCGAAGGAATCGGCGAAAGTCTCGACGCCCGCGGGCCCCACCTTGCTCGGCGTGCCGCTGCCTGCGCGCAAGGCGGTCGATGGACCTCGTTTCTCGCGCCTCGATGCGGCGAAGACCGGGCTGCACTTCGCCAATCAGCTGCGCGACGAGAACCGCGTTGCCTACGTCTACGCCGGTGCCGGCCTGGCTGCTGGTGACTACGACGGCGACGGCTTGCCCGACCTTTACATCGTGTCGCAGGATGGCCAGAACAAACTGTTTCGCCAGGTGGCGCCCATGCAGTTCGAGGACGTCACCGAGAAGGCCGGTGGACTCGGTGGCGGCGACGCGTGGGGAACGGCCGCGACGTTCGCCGACGTCGATGGCGACGGCGACCTCGACCTCTACGTCTGCAACCTCGAGTCGCCTAACCTGCTCTTCCAGAACCAGGGCGATGGCACCTTCCGCGAACGCGCCGGCGCGTTTGGCCTCGCCATCACCGCTGCTTGCATGGGTGCGGCGTTCGCGGACTACGACAACGACGGCGACCTCGATCTCTACCTGCTGACCAACCGCGTGCTCGGCGGCCCGCTGCTGCCGCCCGAGATCGTCGACGAAGTGACGTTGCCCAACGACATGCGCAAGACGAAGCAGCAGCTCTTCCCGCCGTACCCGAAGTTCGAACGGCGCGACGGTGTGCCGGTCGTGCCTCTTGGCTACGAGGACTTCTACTTCACGAGCGGCGACCACATCTTCATGGCGGGGCAGAAGGACCGGCTCTTCCGCAACGACGGCTACGCGCGCTGGAGCGAAGTGACCGACGAAGCCGGCATCAGCGACCACGGCAACGGGCTATCGGTGGTGTGGTGGGACTTCGATGGCGACGGCTGGCTCGACATCTACGTCGCTAACGACTTCCAGTCGCCCGACCTGCTCTACCACAACCTGAAGAACGGCCGCTTCGAGGAGGTGTCGAAGAAGATGCTGCCGCACACGGCGTTCTTCGGCATGGGCTGCGACTTCGGCGATCTCGACAACGACGGCCGCCTCGACTTCTGCGTCGCCGACATTTCGAGCACGTCGCACTACATGGGCAAGATGCTCATGGGCAGCATGGACGTGCACCGCTGGTTTCTGATGCACAGCGACCCGCAGCAGTACATGCGCAACGCGGTCTACGTGAACTCGGGCACGCAGCACTTCCTCGAGGCTGGGCGCTTGACGGGTCTCGCGAGCACGGATTGGACGTGGACGGTGCGCTTCGCGGACCTCGACGAAGACATGCGGCTCGACTTCTATGCGACCAACGGCATCCCGCGCTTCACCGACAATCCGGACGCCGGCGCCGAGTTCAGCCGCTTGTGGGCGAAGGGCGACAAGGCGCAGGCACTCGATCTGTATCGCAAGTTGCCGAGCGTGGCCGAACGCAACGTCGCGCGGCGCAACCTCGGTGAGCTGAAGTTCGAAGACGTCGGGGCGAAGTGGGGGCTCGACGAGAGCGGGGTCACGCACGGCGCGGTGGTCGTCGATCTCGATCGCGACGGCGACCTCGACATCGTCACCAACAACCTCAACGCCGAGGCCAGTCTGTTCGAGAACCGCACCGCGGATACGCATCGGGTGCTGGTGCAGCTGGTGGGCAGCGCAAGCAACCGGGCCGGCGTCGGCAGCCGCATCACGTTGCAAGCGGGCGGCGTGACGCAGACGCGGCTCGTGATGCTGACGCGTGGCTACATGAGCGCTGGCGAAGCGGTCGAGCACTTCGGGCTCGGTGTCAACGAACGCATCGATCGACTCGAGGTGAAGTGGCCGAGCGGGCGTGTGCAGGAGTTCCGCGATCTGGCGGGCGACCAGCTCTACACGATTTGCGAAGCGGGTGATCCGACTGTGCCCGCGGCGACTGTGCCCTCGGCGACTGCGCCCTCGACAACCGTGCCCTCGACGACTGTGCCCTCGACGACCGTGCCCTCGACGACCGTGCCCTCGACGACTGGGGTGGCAGCCGCACCGCACGCGACGACGTTCGTAGCTCGTGAAGCGATCTCCGTCCGCCATAGGGAACGCGACTTCGACGACTACGCCGTGCAACCGCTGCTGCCGCACCGACTGTCGCGGCTCGGCCCCGGCATTGCCTGGGGCGATGTCGACGGCGACGGACACGACGATTGCTGGGTCGGCGGCGCGACTGGCCAGGCGGGCTCGCTGTTGCTCGCGCAGCCCGACGGCTCGTTCGTGGCCCGCGAAGGACCATGGCGCGGTGACGCCGAATGCGAGGACATGGGGGCCGTGTTTGTCGACTACGACAGCGACGGCGACCTCGACCTCTACGTCGTGAGCGGTGGCGTCGAAGCCGGCGAACACACGGAACGGCTGCGGGACCGGCTCTATCGCAACGAGGGCGGCGGTCGCTTCACGGCTGCGCCCGCCGAAGCGCTGCCGGACCTGCGGATCAGCGGTGGCTGTGTGTGTGCAGCCGACTTCGATCGCGATGGCGACCTCGACCTGTTCGTCGGTGGCCGCACGGTTCCCGGGGCGTGGCCGCAGGCGCCGTCGAGTGTGCTGTTGCGCAACGACGGCGGTCTGTACGTCGACGCGACTGCCGAATTGCTGCCGCAGCTGCGAGATGCGGGAATGGTCACGGGCGCGGTGTGCACGGACCTCGACGGCGACGGCTTCGTCGATCTCGCGGTCGCCGCACAGTGGCAGCCCGTGCGGGTGTTCCTCAATCAACAGGGCAAGGACTTCCGCGATCGCACCGACGAGCTTGGCCTCGGTCCCGTGCGCGGCCAATGGAACAGCATTGCCGCAGCCGACCTCGACGGCGACGGCGACATGGACCTCGTCGTCGGCAACCTCGGCCTCAACACGAAGTACAAGGCAGACACCGAGCGCCCGATGCGCGTGTTTGCGAAGGACTTCGACGGCGACGGCACGCTCGACATCGTCGAGTGCAAGCAGCAGGGCGAGACCGACCTGCCGGTGCGTGGGCTCAGCTGCAGCAGCCAGGCGATGCCGTTCCTGAAGCAGAAGTTTCCGACCTACGATGCGTTTGCGCGAGCGAGCCTGGGCGACATCTACGGCAAGGACCAGCTCGGCACGAGCCTCGAGCTGACCGCCAACGAACTGCAACACGTCGTCTTCGAGAACCGCGGCGATGGGTTCGTCATGCACGCGCTGCCGCGCCTTGCGCAGATCTCGCCGGTGTTCGGCATCGCCGTCGCCGACTTCGATGCCGACGGCGCGCAGGACATCGTGCTGGCGCAGAACTTCTACTCGCCCGAGCCCGAGACGGGCCGTTTCGCCGGCGGGCTCGGTGTGCTGCTGCGCGGCCTCGGCGGGTTGACCTTCGAAGCGGTGCCCGCGCACCGTTCGGGCCTCGTCATGCCCGAGGATGCAAAGGCCCTGAGCCTCGTCGACATCGACGGCAACGGCGCGCCCGACCTCGTCTGCACGACCAACGACGGCCCCGTTCGCACGTTCGCCTCGACAGCCGCCCCGATGTTGTGCGTGCGTCTGCGCGGTCCGGCCGGCAATGCAACGGGCATCGGCGCCCGCATCGATGTGCAGATGCCGGGCGGCGCATGGGCCGTGCGCGAGCTGCAGGCCGGCAGCGGCTACCTGGCGCAGTCGGTGCCGGGCGCGTGGTTCGCTGGCGTCGGCAAGGGCGCTCGCGTGCGCGTGCGCTGGCCCGACGGTCGGGGCACCGAGCAGATGCTGTCCACGCCGACTGGATCGGTGACGCTGACGCCATGAGGTCCAGGGCGCGGCGTTCGCTGCTGTTCACTCGCCGGGATGCGGGCTGCATGCCCGTTCGGTAGAGTAGCCGACCCGACGCGCGGCTGGCGGCTGTGCTCAGCGAGAACGGTGGCCGAAGCCAAACCCAAGAAAAAGGTCGAGCTCTCGAGCGCGTGGCGCGAGGCGCGCGAGCTCGTTGCAGCGCACAAGAGGCGCCTCGCGTTGGGTCTGTTGCTGATGCTCGTCTCGCGCCTAGCGGGCCTCGTGCTGCCCGGGACTTCCAAGATGCTGATCGACGATGTCATCGGCCAACACCGGTCCGAGCTGCTCTGGCCGCTCGCTCTCGCTGGTGGACTCGCAACGCTCGTGCAGGCAGTCTCGGGCTTCGCGCTGTCGCAGATCCTCGGCGTCGCCGCGCAGCGCGCGATCAACGACGTGCGCAAGTCGATCCACGAGCACGTGCTCCACCTGCCCGTGAGCCACTTCAACTCGACGCAGACCGGTGTGCTGATCTCGCGCGTGATGAACGATGCCGAGGGCCTGCGCAACCTCGTCGGCACGGGCATCGTGCAGCTCGTCGGCGGCTTTGTGACAGCGGTGCTCGGCTTCGGCGTGCTGCTGTACCTCAATTGGCAGCTGACGCTCGTCGTGCTCGCGGTGCTGGTGCTCTTCGGCGTGATGATGACCATCGCCTTCCGCAAGCTGCGGCCGCTCTTCCGCGAGCGCGGCAAGATCCAGGCCGAGGTCACCGGGCGCCTCGGCCAGACGCTGGCCGGTGTCCGGGAGGTGAAGGCCTACACCGCCGAGCCGGCCGAGCAAGCCGGCTTCGTGCGCGGCGTGGACCGGCTGTTCGACAACATCCGCCGCTCGATGACGGGCATCTCGGCGACGACCTCGATCTCGACCGCGATCGTCGGCGTCGTGGGAGTGATCATGACGCTGCTTGGCGGCCGCTCGATCCTGAATGGCGAGATGACGCTGGGCGACTTCGTGATGTACCTCGTCTTCATAGGCCTGGTCATCGGTCCCGTGGTCAACATCGCCTCGGTCGGCACACAGATCAGCGAGGCCTTCGCGGGCATGGACCGCCTGCGGGAGCTGCGCGAGGTGGTGCGCGAGGACGCGGAGGATCCCGCGCGCGAGCCCTGCCCGGTCGTGGACGGCGAGGTTCGCTTCGAACACGTTTCGTTCGCTTACGACCCTGGCAAATCCGTGCTCGAGGGCATCACGTTCACGGCGCCGCCGGGATCGACGACCGCGCTCGTGGGCACGAGCGGCGGCGGCAAGACCACGCTCGCGGGCCTCGTGCTCGCGTTCCACCGTCCGTTCGAAGGGCAGATCCTCGTCGACGGCCGCGACCTTGCGACGCTGCGCCTGCGCGACTACCGCTCGCACACAGGCGTCGTGCTGCAGGACAACTTCCTGTTCGACGGCACGATCGCCGACAACGTGGGGTTCTCGCGGCCCGAAGCCTCGCGCGCCGAGATCGAGGCCGCCTGCCGGACGGCACACTGCGAGGAGTTCGTCTCGCGCTTCGAGAAGGGCTACGACACGGTCACAGGCGAACGAGGCGTCAAGCTTTCCGGCGGCCAGCGCCAGCGCGTCGCGATCGCTCGCGCGCTGCTCGCCGACCCACGCATCCTCGTGCTCGACGAAGCGACGTCGATGCTCGACAGCGAGAGCGAGGCGTTGATCCAGCAAGGCCTGCAGAAGCTGCGGCAGAAGCGTACGACGTTCGTGATCGCGCACCGGCTGTCCACGATCCGCAGCGCGGACCAGATCCTCGTGATCGAGAAGGGACGCGTGCTCGAGCGCGGGAAGCACGCCGAGCTCCTCGCGCTCGGCGGCCGCTACAAGGAGCTTTACGAACGGCAGCACAACTACGAGCAGGACCGCTTCGTCAACCCTGGCGAGGACTATGCCCCGGGCCTGGCACACGGGGTTTGACGCCGAGCACGCGGCTCGAGATCAGTGCCTCGATTGCTCCGCCGCCTCGGTTGCTCCGCCGCCTCGGTTTCTGCTCCTGCGCGCATGTCCGACCGTCGGTTCGCCGCCGTGGCCTCGGTTTGCACCCCGCAGCCCCTCGCGGCGGGCGGCGGGTGCGCCTTGTCATGGTCGGGCGCGAACCGTCATCGCGCAGATGTTGTCCACGACGACCGGATCGGTGACGCTGACGCCATGACCTCCACGGCGCGGCGTTGGATGCTGTTCGGCGTTGCGGTCCTGGACGTCGTGATCGGGGCGAGCTGTGGTGGCGAGAAAGCACCGGCGCAGCCCGCGGGGCATGCGAACATGGTCGCGTTGCTCGAGCAGCGCGCGAAGCAGGCGCTCGACGACAACCAGTACTTCGGCGAACGGGCCGTGAAAGAACTGCGCGCGGACATGGAGCGCATCGGAGACGCTGCGCCTTGGCGTTTGCGACTCGACACAGCGGTCGCCGAACTGCAGCTCGGCAACGAGCGCCGTGCCATCGAACTGCTCACGACCGCCCGCGCGAAGCTCCAGAATGGCACGCTGGTCGGCGGTGCGGCGGCCGCGATCGGCATCAGCTTCCACCTCGGCGTCGCCTACATGCGACTCGGCGAGACCGAAAACTGTTGTGCCTCGCCGACGCCAGACACCTGCATCCTGCCGATCACGGGCACCGGTCGGCACAGCAAGACCGAAGGGGCGGAGCACGCCGTCACCTATTTCGAGGAGGTGCTGCGCAACACGCCGCCGGCCGACTACTGGCACTACGCGGCACTCTGGTTGTGCAACCTCGCGCACATGACGCTCGGCACCTGGCCCGACGGTGTGCCGGCGCGCGATCGTCTGCCGGCGGCGAGCTTTGCACCGGAGGTTTCGTTCCCGCGCTTCCGCAACGTCGCGGCCGACGTCGGTCTCGACACCATGGGCACGGCTGGCGGCGTCGCAGTCGACGACTTCGATGGCGATGAGTACCTCGACGTCATCGTCTCCGACTGGGCCCCGCGTGGGCAGCTGCGGTTCCTACGCAACCAGCGCGATGGCACGTTCACCGACCGCACCGAGGTCGCGGGACTGCTCGGCATCACGGGCGGACTCAATCTCGTGCACGCCGATTACGACAACGATGGCGACCTTGACGTGCTCGTGCTGCGCGGCGGTTGGTGGTTCGAGAACGGGCGCCTGCCGGTGTCCCTGCTGCAGAATCGCGGTAACGGAACGTTCACCGACGTGACGTTCGCGGCCGGCCTCGGCGAGCGGCAGCTGCCGACGCAGACCGCGGGCTTTGCCGACTACGACCTCGACGGCGACCTCGACCTCTACATCGGCAGCGAGAGTTCGCAGCGCGTGCAGTGCAGCTCGCAGCTCTACCGCAACAACGGCGACGGCACGTTCACCGACGTCGCCGCCAGTGCAGGCGTGAGCAACGATGCCTACGCCAAGGGTGTCACTTGGGGCGACTACGACAACGATCGCTGGCCGGACCTCTACGTGAGCAACATCGGCGGCAAGAACTGCCTCTACCGCAACCGCGGCGACGGCACGTTCACGGAATTTGGTGAGCAGGCTAGGGTCACGGGTCCCGAGGTGAGCTTCCCGACCTGGTTCTTCGACTTCGACAATGACGGCGCGCTCGACCTGTTCGTGGCCAACTACAACACCGGCGTCGCGCACATCAGCTCGCACCTGCTCGGTGGCGCGCTGCCGTTCGAGAAGGCACGCCTCTACCGCGGCAACGGCAAGGGCGGTTTCCGCGACGTCGCACCGGAGCTTGGCTTGACCTACCCGAGCATGCCGATGGGCTGCAACTTCGGCGACCTCGACAACGACGGTTGGCTCGACTTCTACCTCGGCACGGGCGACCCGCAGTTTGCGAGCCTCATGCCAAACCTGATGTACAAGAACATGGGTGGCGAACGCTTTCAGAGCGTGACGATGGCGGGCGGCTTCGGGCATCTGCAGAAGGGGCACGGCGTCGCGTTTGCGGATCTCGACAACGACGGCGACCAGGATGTCTTCGAAGTGATGGGCGGCGCGTATCTCGGCGACGCGGCGCGCAATGTGCTGTTCGAGAACCCTGGTTTCGGCAACCACTGGGTGACGATGCGGCTCGTCGGCGTGGCAAGTGCGCGCTGCGCGATCGGCGCGCGCATCGCGGTCACGATCCGCGAGAACGGAGTTTCGCGGGTCGTCTACCGCCACGTCGGCACGGGCAGCAGCTTTGGCGGCAACCCGCTGCGGCAGACGATCGGGCTGGCCACGGCCGAACGCATCGAGCGCGTCGAGGTGTTCTGGCCCAAGACCGGCCTCACGCAGGTCGTCGAGGGTGTGCCGTTCGACGCCATGGTGCGCGTCGTCGAGGGGCAACCCGGCTGTGCGCCGATCGCCGCCGCGCGCGTGTCGTTCCGTCGGCTGTGAGCAACATGGCGCGAGCCGTCGCAGTTCGGCACACTGTGCTTGGTGAAGCTGCTCGTGATCCTCGCGGTAGGTCTGCGGCCGAAAGACCTCGCCCATGCTCCGGTGTTGCGCGGCCTCGGCGAGCACGGCTTCATGGCGCCGCTGCAGACGGTGTTTCCGGCCGTGACGTGCACCGTGCAGTCGACGTTCTTGACCGGGCTCATGCCGAGTGGCCACGGCGCGGTCGGCAACGGGTGGTACTTCCGCGATCTCGCGCAAGTGATGTTGTGGCGGCAGAACAACCAGCTCGTGCACGGCGAGAAGCTCTACGAGGCGGCACAGCAGCGCTTCGGCACGCGCACCGCGAAGCTGTTCTGGTGGTACAACATGTATGCGCCAGCCGTCGACTGGAGCGTGACGCCGCGGCCTGAGTACCACGCCGACGGACTCAAGAAGCCGGGCCTCTACAGCGATCCGCCGGAGTTGCAGCAAGCACTGCAGCAGCAGCTCGGCCCGTTCCCGCTGTTTGATTTTTGGGGCCCGCGCGCCGGCATCGCGAGCACGCGCTGGATTGCGTCGTCGGCGCTGGCGGTGATGCGGAAGCACGATCCCGACCTGCTGCTCGCCTACCTGCCGCACCTCGACTACAACCACCAGCGCTGGGGACCCGACGACAAACGCAGCCAGCAGGCCGTGCGCGACCTCGATGTGGAATGCACGCGGTTGATCGCGGCGGCGCGCGCGCAGAATGCGCACGTCGTGGTGCTGTCCGAGTACGGCATCGAGCTCGCGAAGCACCCACTGTTCTTGAACCGGCTGCTGCACGAGAAGGGTCTCTTGCGGGTGCAGGAGACGAGCCATGGCCAGTTGCTCGACTGCGGTGCGTGCCGCGCGTTCGCCGTAGCCGACCACCAGTGTGCGCACGTCTACGTCGCGAAGTCAGGTGACATCGCCATGGTGCGCGACCTGCTGACGAAGGTGCCCGGCGTCGCGCGCGTGCTCGACCGCGAGCAGCAGCGGGAGTTCGGCATCCAGCACGAACGCAGTGGCGAACTCGTAGCCATCGCCGAGCCCGGGTGCTGGTTTGCCTACCACTACTGGCTCGACGAAGCGCGCCGGCCCGACTTTGCGCCGACCGTCGACATCCACCGAAAGCCCGGCTACGACCCGACCGAGCTGTTCGTCGACCCGAAGATCCGCTTCCCGAAGTTGAAGGTCGCCAAGACTCTCGCGAAGAAGCTGATGGGGTTCCGGTACCTGATGGACGTGATCTCGACCGACCCGTCGATGGTGCGCGGCACGCATGGGCGATTGTGCGACGACGATGCGGTGGGGCCGGTGTTCTTGTGCAGCGACCGGCGTCTGGCGCGCGATCGGGTGGCGGCGACGGAGGTGAAGGAGCTGTGCTTGCGGTTGCTGGGGGGCTAGATGTCCCGCCTGACGGGTCCTGGACTGCGCAGCATGTTGACTCGCGTCTCGGCCTTCTCTTTCTCAACCCCTACGACATCCGATATGTTCGCGAACGCCCTGACCATCGTGCCGCGGTGATAGTACTCGGCGACGTCTCGCAGGGCCTCGGCGAGCGGATACGCGTCTGCTGACTTCTTGAGACCTCTCAGGATCGACCCGTACTGCTCGGCTCGGCCGGCGTCCATCGCCGCTACGACGGTCGGGATGGTTCGCTGCAGATAGACGTTCTTGTCGATCAGCTCGCGCGATCCTTGCACGGCCGTTGCGATTCCAGCGAGTAGCTGGGCCGTTGCCGCGTGCCCTGTCACCGCGGCGCCGGCAGTCAGGCCAAGCCCGACGATTCCCAGCGAGCTGTCGATCAGGGCCTTGGAAGAGTACAGCACGTCGTCGGCGTACTTCGAGTACTCGACATCGATCAAGTACATCATGCTGCCGACCATCTCGTTGCGCAGCGTCTTGCGACGATCGGCCGACGCGGTTTCGTAGTAGTCCCGGAGCTTGCCCTCGACGTTGTCGGCAGCGAAGTAGCGCGTCGTCAAGTAGGCAGTAGAGGCCACTGCTTTCCAAGTGTGAGTGCGGCGCCATCAAACGGTTGTCGCCGAAGATGCTGCCGAAGAGAGTGCACCCACACAGGGGCAGTGCTGCCGCCGCAAAAACGAAGTGACGTAGGTTGCGCATGTGTTCCTCACCTCAACCACCGCAGTTTGCCCGGCCGACACGTCTTCTTCCAGGTTTGTGGCGCGTGCGTTCACCCACTACATCGGCGGTCATTGCCCGGCCTGGGCGCGAAGAACAACATGGCCGGCTGATGGGCCCCATGGGCAACG
>JBDSBS010000741.1:0-3396 GCA_039921435.1 Planctomycetota bacterium
GCACACCACCGGCATGGTCGAAGTGCAGGTGAGAAAGCACGACGACGTCGATGTCCTGCGGTGCGATGCCGATCGCTGCCAGGTTCTCGAGCAGCACGTGACGATCTTCCTGCACGCCAAACCTCCGCCGCAGGTCCGGAGCGAAGAACGCGCCGATGCCGACCTCGAACAACACGGTGCGCCCTGCCTCGCGCACGACCAGGCAGCGGCAGGCGAGGTCGATGCGGTTCTGCTCGTCGACTGGCGACCAACGTTGCCACAGGACCTTCGGGGCGTTGCCGAACATGGCACCGCCGTCGAGCTTCTGCGAGTTGCCGAGAACGGACCAGAGTCGTCGTTGCGTCATGGACACGGCGCAATTGTGCCTGCGTGCAAGGGGTGCGAGGGCGAGCATAGCCCGCTCGCCGCGCATCGCGCATCGCGCAAGGCCAAGGGATCTCTGTGAACGTCGATGGGTCTGCGACCTCAGCGCCCTCAGCGTTGGCCCGACTGCCCGACGAGCGCCGCGATCTTCTCGGCCAGCGGCTGCAGCCGCACCTTCTCGAGGTTGCACAGCAGCACGACCGTCGTGACATGCGACTCGTCTGGCAGCACGTAGAGCATGGTGCTCACACGCGACTGCGCCCCGCCGTGCGACACCGCGCGCCGCCCCTCGCGCTGCTCGACGCGGAAGCCCAGCGCGTAATCGATCGCCGTGCCATCGCGCAGCTTCTGCGGTGTCCACATTGCAGCCAGCGTCTCCTTCTTCACGAGCTTGCCAGCCATCAGCGTCTGCACCACCCGCACGAGGTCTTCTGCCGTGCAGCACAACCCGCCGCCGCCGAGTTTGTAGCTCGAGTCCATCAACTCACTGTTTCGCAACTCTCCGTCGACGCGAACGTAGCCCTGTGCGCGCCCGCGGATGACGCGCTGCACGTCGTCGTCCTGGAGCGTCGTGGCACCGCCCGGGCCAGCGACGCGCTCGTGAACGACCCGCGCGAACGGCTGCTTGGCGGTGGCCTCCACTACCGCTGCGACGAGGTTGTAGCCGTATGTACTGTAGTGGTAGCGCGTGCCCGGCTCGTGCAGCAGCGCATCCTGCGCGAAGCGTTCGAGCGCCTGCGTCTGGGTGTCGTAGTGGCGTGTGCTCTCGCCCTCGCCGCGGTAGTGGCGAACGCCGCCGAGGTGCGCCAGCAACTGGCGCGTCGTCACGGGCCACTGCTTCTCTGGCCATTCGGGAACGAGTTCGTGCACGTCGCGGTCGAGGTCGAGCTTGCCCGCCTCGGCCAACTGCATCGCCAAGATCGCCGTGATCGGTTTGCTGATCGACGCGAGCCGGTAGACGGTCGCGGGCGAAGCAGGCACGGCGTTTTCGATGTCGGCGAGACCGAAGCCGCGGCGGAACGGCACTTCGTTGCCGACACCGATGGCGCACGACAGGCCCGGGATGCCATCGCGACTCATCTGCGCTTCGATCGCAGCGGTGACGGCGGCTGACCAGGCGGGCGCCTGCTCGGCGTCTTGGGTGCCAACTCGAGTGCCCTCGTCGAGAGCGCTCAACTGTCGAGCGGGGCCACCTTGCACACCACCTTGCCCACCACCTTGCCCACCACCTTGCCCACCGGCTTGCCCCCCAGCTTGCCCCCCAGCTTGCCCAACCTGCGCGGACGCGCCGGCGAGCGGCACCGCACCCTGAGACAGCACCTGCTGCATCGAGGCCAGTGCCGCCGCAAGTACGGTGGAGCACGCCAGGAGGAGAAGGAGGGGAGTCCGCTGCATGCCGAGGGCCCGTTTCGGGCGCCTTCTCTACGCACCCAGAAGTCGCCACCGGCTCGCGGGCTTTCCCAGATCCAAACAAGATCGCCCTGCCGAGCGCGCGTTCATCGTAAAGAGCCCACGTGCCGACGGGGACGTGGCTGGGGTCGATCCACCGAACGCGACGAGCCGGTTGCACATTCCGCGCGGGCTGCGTCAGCGCGGCATCGCCAAAACGTCGTAGTAGCCCTCGACGGTGCCTGCCGCGAACGCCCTGACGAGTTCGGCAATCGAACGCAGGCGCGTGTGGCTCGCGTCGGCGGCGGTGCGAGTGGCGAGGCCGCGGTCGGAGCAAGAGCGCAGCAACCTGCTGTGTTCATCGATGGGTAGCTCGGCCAGGTTGGCGTAGAACCGTCGCCACGCGTCGCTGCCAAAAAGGTAGAACTCCACGTTCGAGACGTAGAACGCGGTGATGGTCGCACCGCGATCGGCGACATAGCGGCCGAGCAGACGCAGCGCCTTCGAACCGGCAAAGTCGCCAACGAGCGGGATGATCGCATTGTGGTTGTGCAGGTCCTGCACGACGCGAAACGACTGCTCCGTGGCCAAGTAGCTGCACTGCACGCCGTGCCCGTCGGTCTCGGTCATGAGATCGGCGTAGCTCGGCGGCGAGTCGTCGCCGCTGCCGTCGTACTGCAGATCGGGCCCAGCGCGATAGAAGGCGAAGGCGAGGCGTTCGAGCGAGAGCACGTCGTCATCCGAGAGCAAGAAGCCGTGGTGCACGATGAGGCGTTCTTTCACGGCCTGCAGAGTGCGTTCGTGCAAGTCGGAGCTCGGCGAAGCCGCGCGACAGGCCATGAGCAGCTCGTCGACCGGTGTGTGCAGCGGCAGTGCGGCAACCGGTCGGCGGCCAAACAGCTGCGCGAGGAAGTCGGCGCGATTGCGCGCGATCTCGAACAGCGCCTTGTAGAAAAGGTGCAGCACGAGGTTCTGGCGCCGAATGTCGACGACGAACGCCAGCTTCGGTCGCAGCGCGGCGAGGTAGGTGAAGTTCTGTTCGGGTCCGACGCCGATGTAGACGCCGCCTGCCGGCAGGGTCGCGAGCTCCTGCATCACGCCTTGGAACGCGCGTTCGTTCGAGAGCAGATTCTCGGCCTCGAACGCGCCGTCCGGTTCGGAGAAATCGCTCACCAACTGCCAGAACGCCGCGTCGCTCTGACTCGACGGCAACCCTTCGACCGCAGGTGGCTGTGGGTGCCCGGTGCAACCGAGCGACAGCCAAAGGGCGGCGCCGACGGCGGCGAAAGCGACCCGGAGCTGCATCACCTACTGGTCCTTGATGCGCATCTGGCCGAGGCAGTTGCCGGCCGAGGAGCCGCCAAACACGCCTGGCAAGGCCTTGCCATCGGCAGACGTGCGTGGCGCGTTGGGGCCGGTCGGCTGATTGGACCGACAGAAGGTGTCGCCAACCGGCAGGATCGGGGCCGCGTACAGACCATCGCCGGCGCGATACGACCAAGTCCAGACGTTGTTGTAGCACATGAGGCAGCGCGCATCGCCGCTGGCGTCGTTGCCGGCTTCACCGACCGCGCCTTGGATGTCGAATGGACGTGCGACGATCGCCCGACCGTCACGGTCGTAGACCGCGAGTGACGTGTTGGC
>JBDSBS010000742.1:0-7980 GCA_039921435.1 Planctomycetota bacterium
AGTTCGCGCCCCGGCGTCATGAGGCATGGGCGCGGTGCCCTCGCATTCCTGAGCTGCTCGGGTCAGCTGACCCCGCGCCCGCGCCGCTGTTCGCCGCATGGCCGATACCAAGTCGTCGCCGTCGGCAGGTCACGACGTGCGTCACCGGATTCGAAGTCGAACATGACTCCCGGCAAGACCGTCGTCGGTACGAAGGCTACCGGCCAGAGAACCTGTGCGAGATCCTCGGCGACAGCGACTCCTGAACCCGTAGGCAGGTCGAAAGCATCGACCTCGAGGACATCCCCCACCAGCGGGTCCCGACCGGCACGGATCGCAACGGGGTAGGAAAACCCGGCATTCTCGAGCGCACTGACCAACTGTTCGATTTGCTCGTTCATCAATCTGCCTCCGTGATTCCGATCGATCGACAAATGGTCGCATGCTTGGTGACCAGGGCAAGGCCCTCATCGAGCATCAAGGACCCCGTTGCTTAGTCGGCGCGTCGACGCCGCGACAGCGCCTCGGTAAGAAGCGTAATAGATCCGGGAAACGGCTGGATGAATGAGGGGTGGGCGGCGGGCCGCGAGCAGCATGGCGGCTCGCAGGTTCTGGCGAGCCCTCTCGGTCCTCGCATCCGGATTCGATGGTTGTCGTCTCATACAAGAGAGTGGCTGACCGGGGGCACCACACTCTTCCAACCGGCGAGCTCGACGATGCACGTTCCCGACGCCGGTCAGACCCCGACCGACACCGTCGCAATCGCTTCGTCGACGCCTTCCATCATGTGACGACACAGAATCTGCACGTTGGGTTCCGTGCACATCGTGAAGTGATTGCCCGGACAAGCCGTGACGCTCATGGGGCCGGTCACGAACGGTCCCCACCCCAGCTTCTCGTCGAACACGTAGCGCGTACCGAGGTCCTGGTCCGTGCATCGGTACATCCAGACGCCGCCGTCGTACGGCTTGACGCGGTGGTTCTCGAACGCGCGCTCGAAGGCAAACTGCACGTCGGTGCCGCGCATGGCCTGAGGCATGACCCCGCCCTGCTCGCGCGCTTGTTCGTTGCGGCGCGCCGAGACGATGCGCTGCCACTTCGTGCCGAGGATCCACCTGACGTAGGTCGGGCCTCGCCGTAACACGCGCCCCATGTGCATGAAGGCGCGGGCCACCTTGCTGCGGCGCCGCAACTGCGGGCACCAGGTGTCGATCATGCCGACGAACGCGATGGGCTCGCCCAGCGCCCGCATCTGCTGGGCCATTTCGAAGGCGACGACGCCGCCGCCGCTGTAGCCACCGAGGAAGTAGGGACCGTGCGGTTGGATCTCGCGCAGTTCGGCGAGATACGCCGTCGCCATCTCGTCGATGGTCTGGTGCGGCGGCTGCTTGCCATCGACCCCACGCGCCTGCAGGCCGTAGACCGGTTGGTTCTTGCCGAAGTAGTGCGAGAGGTCGCGGAAGCCGAGCACGTTGCCGCCCGCTCCGTGCACGAGGAACAGCTTGGGCCGAGTGCCCTCGGTCTGGATCGGTACGACATGCTGCCCCTTGCGGGCCGCCACCGAGCGCACCGGCTCGCTGCCTGGTTCGGGCAATTGCAACTCTGCGCGCACGACGCTCGCCAGCTTGCGCACGGTGCCGGCCGACAACAGCGTCGACAGTTCGAGGTCGAGCGCGAAGTCCGTGTGGATGCGCGCAAACAACCGTACGGCGAGCAGCGAGTGGCCGCCGAGGTCGAAGAAGTCCTGGTCCAACTCCGGTTGCTCGACGCCGAGCAATTCGTGGAAGGATGCGACCAGCTTTCGCTCGACGTCGTCGCGCGGCTCGTCGGACTTCGCAGCGGCATTCGTCGCTGCGGAGTCCGACGCTGGCGCCTGCGGCTTCTCGGGCGACAACGACAACCACGCCGCCGTGCGCGCCACGTCGAGCGACGACACGACCACCTGTGGGGCCCCGCTGCGCAGTGCTCGGCGCAGACCGTTCATGCCTTCGGGGCCTGTGATGCCTCGAGCCAGAATCGCGCGGATGCGCGGCACCGGTGAGGAACTGCCGGGCTGACCGCTGCGCTTGGACCCTGCTCGCGAGGGAACAGCAACCGACCCGTTCGTCGAACTGCCGAAGCCCCCACCGACACCGAAGAGCTGCAACCCTCGCAGCTCGACGAGCACGACGCCATGGGGTGTCGTCACAGTGACATCGAGCACGCCGAGGCGCGTGCGATCGTCGCGACTTCGCACTCGCACATGGCTGCTGACACGCGCCGGCAAGCGACCGTAGACGGCCACTTCGTCGCAGCCGACCGGCACGAACAGAACGTCGGACTCGCCACTGGACAGCAACCGAATGCCGCAGCCGAACGCCATGTCCAGCATCGCCGCGTGCAAGCGGTGCTTGTCGAGGTCGGCGGCGAACGCTTCGGGCAAGCGCAGTTCGCCCAGCGCCTCGCTCTCGCGCACGGCCACTCGTTCTATGCATTGCCAACGCGGACCGAAGTCGACGTGCTTGTTCTGCCCGTTGGCGATCGGAACCGGGCGCTGCATCCGTTCGCCCAAGGAACCGATGTCGACCATTTCGCTGTTGCCCACGCTCACCGTCGCGGTCGCTCGAGCGTGCGTCGTGCGATCGTGCAGCTCCGTCTGCTGTGGCAATGCGCTCGCCACACTGACCTCGAACCCTTCGCGCAGCTTCTTGACCGCAACGATCACCTTGCGCGTTTCGTTGCCGCGGAAGGCCAGCGGCGTCAGGAACTCGACCTTCTGCAAGACAACCTGCGCCGCTTCCGCCGTTGTTTGCACGGCCGCCGTCATCAGTTCGAGGTGGCCCGTACCCGGCATCAAACAGTCACCGCCGCGAATGCGATGTTCGGCGAGCACCCAGTGCGTGGCAGGCGACCAATCCGCCATGAACTCGTCGTCGCCGTCGCGAGTGCTGCGCGAGCCGAGCCAGTCCGGTGGCGAGGTGTGCAACGCCGCCGGCGCCGAGGCCAACATACCGGCATCCTGCCAGACACCCCAGTCGATGGACAACGAACGGCCGCGTCGCACACCGCTGCGCCACTGCGCAAAGGTGTCGAGGCCAGCGTTGGCTGCCGCATAGTCGCATTGCCCTGGAATGCCGGCGAGGCCACTGGTCGAGGCAAAGACGATGAAGTGATTCAGGTCGAGCTCCGCTGTCACTTCGTCGAGAACCTGCGCACCGCGCAACTTCGGCGCCAATACGCGTTCCGTCTGCGCCGCCGTGCGCATCTGGATCAGGCCGTCGTCGAGCACGCCGGCCGCGTGTACGACACCGTGCAGCGCGCCAAACCGGCTCATGGTTGCGCGCACGACGTCGGCCATGGCATCCCGGTCGGTGACATCCGCGGCCAGAACCTCGACCTCCGCACCGCGGCGTTCGAGTTCGCGCACGGCGAGCATGAGCCTGGCCAAGCGATCGCCGGCGCGCAACGCGATCCACTCGTCCCAATTGGCTCGCGGCGGCAGACCCCGCCGCCCGATCAGCACGAGCTTGCACCTGGCCACCGTCGCCAGATGTTCGGCTGTGATCATGCCGATGCCACCGAGACCACCGGTGATGAGGTAGACGCCACCCTCGCGCCACGCCGCGTGTCCGTTCGCGGGCGGCACTTGCACGACAGCGAGTTCTTGGGCGTGCCGCGACCCACCGCGCAACGCCACCTGCAGCGGCGCATCTTCGCCTTCGATCTCGCGCCGCAGGGCGGCTGCAAGGGCATCGGCATCGGCCAGGGCATGGGCATCGACGTCGATGCAGCGGGTGCGCACGCCTGGATACTCGCGCGGCACGACGCGCAGGAAGCCAGGCACGACACCCTGACCCGGGCGCTGCATGGACTCGGTCGCAACCCTCGCTGCCCCCGTCGTGACCGCGAGCACACGCAGATCCTTCGGAACTTCGCTGCGGCCGATTGCCTTCCACAGTCCGATCAGCGCGGCCACCAGCGCCGCACCGTCACCCTGCTCGAGGGGCCATGCAAACAGGATGCGCTGCGGCGCCCCACCCGTCTTCTCGACCTGCGCCAGCGCGCGCTCGAAGGCCCCGCTCTCGCTGAATGGCAATGTGAACACGTCACCTTGCACGGCCTCGTTGGCACCGTGAACGAAGACGGCGGCGCTGCCACCGGTCTTGCGCACCTGCTGCGCGAACGCCTCGGCGAACGAGCCACCGCCGACACACAACCAGCGCGACCCAGCCACCGCCACCGCACCAGCCAGTTCCTGTGCGCGAAACACTGGTTGACGCAACCAATCGGACTCCGGCAGACGCAGCGGCGGCGTGGCCTCCCCGTCGCCGCGCAACACACCTTCTTGCGGCAGCACGGCACCGGGTTCGATCCAGTGGCGCTGCCGCTGGAACGCGTAGGTCGGCAGCGGCACACGGCGACGACTCACACCACCGTGAAACGCCTGCCAATCGATCGCCACGCCGAGTTGCCAGAGGCGACCCACCGCCTCGAGCGCAACCTGATCGGCCGCCACCTGATCCTTGACATGCGGCATCGAGACGAGACAGCTGCTCTTTGCGGCGCGTTCATTGAGGCGAACGAGCGACACCAAGGACCGGCCGGGACCGATCTCGACGAACACCCGATCGCCGCCGCCGATCAGCGTGGTGACGCCATCTTGGAACCGCACCGTGCGGCGCAGGTGCTCGACCCAGTACTCCGGATCGGCGGCGCGCTGTGGTTGGATCCAGTCGCCGGTGACGTTGGAGACCCAAGGCTTCTTGGCCGGCTGCAGACCCAGCGCGCGCAGCCCCTCGCGGAATTCGTCGAGGATGGGATCGAGCAGGTGGCTGTGCGCGGCGACGCCGATGCGCAGCCGCTGGTACTCGATGCTGCGCGCCTTCAACCTCTGCTCGAAGCGCTCGATCGCGGCCACCGTACCTGCAACAGCCGTGAGCTTGGGTGCATTGGCTGCAGACAGCGACAGTTCGCTGAGGTCGAGCGCGTGCACTTCCTCGGCCGACAGCGAGACGCTGAGCACGGCACCGGCCGTCGACTTCTCGAGGCACTGTCCGCGCAGCACGAGCGTCGGCATCACCTGCGCGACGGTGAACGTTCCACCGAGCGTGGCTGCCACGTACTCGCCGAGGCTGTGGCCGAGCATCGCATCGGCCTGGATGCCAAACGACTCCAGCGTGCGCGCCATCGCGTACTCGACGACGAACAGGCAAGGCAACAGCAAGCTCGGCCGCTCCAGTCGTTCGCCGTGCGCCGGATCGGCCAACTCGCCGAACAACAAGCTGCGCACGATCTCGCGGGTCGGCTCCGGCAACGCCCCGAGGCAGACATCGGCCGCGGCGCGGAACGCAGGCTCGTGCTCGTAGAGTGCACGCCCCATGCCGGGGTATTGCGCGCCACCACCCGAGAACAGGAAGACCACCGACGGCGCACGCTGCGGCGCCTTGACGATCCGCGCCTTCCAATCCTCCGCCTCGAGCTGCGTCGCGAGGTCCTCGGTCGCGGCACCGACCGCGAAGTTGCGGTGCGCAAACCATCGCCTGCCGACCTGCTGCGTCCAAGCGACGTCGGCCAAGTCGGCGACGGCCTCAGAACGCAGGTACGCAGCCAAGTTCACAGCATTGCCGACTGCCGCACCTTCGCCCTTGCCGCTGACGGGCAACAGGTGGCAGCGGCGCGGGTACGCAACGCTCGGTGCAAGTGCCTGCTCGACGGCCTCGCGCACGAGCACGTGCGCGATCGTGCCGCCGACGCCGAGCAAACTGACGCCGGCGATGCGGGGCACGTTCGGCAAGCGCGGCCAGGGCTGCCGTTCGGCCGTCACGTAGAACGGACTCTTGCTGAAATCGATGAGCGGGTTGGGGCGGCGGAAATTGAGGCTCTTGGGCAGCTCGCCGTGCTGCATCGCGAGCACGACCTTCAAGACGCCGGCGACGCCCGCGGCCGTGTCCAAGTGACCGATGTTCGTCTTGACGGAGCCGATGCCGCAGAACCCGGTCTTGCCCGTGCTGGCGCGGAAGGCCTGCGTCAGCGCCTCGATCTCGATCGGGTCGCCGACCGACGTTCCGGTGCCGTGCGCCTCGATGTACTGCACGTGCTCCGCGGACACGTCGGCGAGGGCCAGCGCCTCGGCGACGACTTCGGCGTAGCCATCGACGCTGGGCGCCAGATAGCTGACCTTGCGAGCGCCATCGTTGTTGACGGCCGAGCCCGGCAGGATCGCGTGGATGCGGTCGCCGTCGGCGAGCGCGTCCTGCAGGCGACGCAGCATCACGACGCCGGCCCCGCTGCCGAAGATCGTGCCCTTGCTGTCTGCATCGAACGTGCGGCAGTGCCCGTCCGGTGACAGCACTTCGCCTTCCTTGTAGAGATAACCGCGATCCTGCGGCACAAGGATCGTGACGCCGCCGGCCATCGCCATGTCGCACTCGCCCGCCAGCAAGCTGTGCGCAGCTTGGTGGATGGCGACGAGCGAGGTCGAACACGCCGTCAGCACGTTGATGCTGGGTCCGCGCAGGTCGAACTGGTAACTGACGCGTGTCGCCAGGAAGTCCTTGTCGTTGCCCGTGTGCCGAATCAAGAACATACCGACGCGCCGAACCAGGTCCGGGTTGGTCAGGATGTTGTGCAGCAGGTAGGTGTCCATGCCGCAGCCGGCGAAGACGCCGATGCGACCGGGAAACCGTTCCGGCACGTGGCCCGCATGCTCGAACGCTTCCCAGGCGACCTCGAGGAAGACGCGGTGCTGCGGATCGAAGACGGCCGCATCGCGCGGCGACAAGCCGAAGAACCCGGCGTCGAACTGCTCGATGCCGTCGAGCACCATCGCCGCCTTGACGAACTCAGGATCCGCTAAGACCTCGGGCGGCACGCCGACCGCGCGCAGCTGCTCGTCCGACAGTTCGACACGGGCGTCGCGGCCGTCGCGGAGCATGCGCCAGAAGCTTTCGAGGTCGGGAGCGCCGGGCAACCGGCATGCCATGCCCACCACGGCGATGTCCGTGTCTGCCATTGTTCAGAATCGCGAGTCGTCCCCGTGACTATCGATCGGGTTGAAGGAGGGTACCGAGATGCTGGCAAGAATGCGATGCCATCGGCTCTCTGATGGCGGGTCGGGAGCCTGACCTAGGATGAGATTCGCAGCGCGCCGGCCGGCCGCAGGCCGCGTGCGGAGGGGCGTGTCGTGGGGGCCTTCGGCGCGCGCGGGCTCGACTTGACCGTGTATCCGCCCGACGAGCCGCCTCCCAGTTTCCAGCGAGTGCGCGGGATCTTCGATCGTGCGCTTGATCTGCCAGGTTCGGAACGCATTGCATTCGTTCGCACGGCTACGGTGGTCCGATCCCGGCCGCGCCGCCGAGCCTGCTCGGCTTCGAACTGTTCACGCAGGCGGCCTCGTTCGGCCCTCGAATGCGTTCGGCGCCGTCACGAACAACGGCATCAAGGGCAAGCTCGGCCATCTGTGACCCCTTGATGAGGCCTTGGTGCCGGTCAGGTGTGGCGAGGCGCCGAGACCTTGCGCCCTGTTTTGGGCAACGCGATCTGGGCGCTCTACAAGTGGGTTGCTCGGCATCCTGCCGTGACGCGCACGCGGCGGCGCCCGCAGTGCCCGCAGTGCGAGTGGGGTTGGCGCGATGCCGCACGCCGACGATCGTGCCGGGTGTCTCCGGAGCAGTGTCCGGAGCTCCCCGGCTCAACCTCCTGCCCGCCTGCGCCAGCGGTCACGGTCGGTCATGCCGTCGAGCGTGGCCACCCGGTGGAGTGCGTTGCGCCGACGGGAGCGACTGGAGGTCGAAGCAGACTCGACCGGGCTGCTGTGCGCGGCCCGGTCGCCGATCACCGTTCGCTCACCGGAGGCCGACGGTGTGCTTCCATGCGTTGCTGGACGCGGTGACCAAGGGGCCGCCAAACAGCAGCCCGTCGATCACGGCGAACTGGCCACAGACCTCGAAGCCGAGGATGGCCGGGGCGCAGCCGAGAGGGATGGAGAACGGAACCGTGCCGGTAAGCGAGGCGGCGAGGGGT
>JBDSBS010000743.1:0-4937 GCA_039921435.1 Planctomycetota bacterium
GTTGACCATGTAGACGACGCGGTTCTCCGGCTCGTGCAGGTACGCGATGGCAGTGCCGGTGGCCGCAGTGGCGACGGGCGGCACTTCCTGCGCGCCCGACAGCACGCCGGTGTAGCGTGTGCTCACCGACGGCACGACTTGGCCCCGGATCTCGCCGCCAGGGTTGGCAGGCGTGTGCACGTTCAGGTAGGTGCCGCTGGTGCCAAGGGCCACGGCTTGGGCCGGACTCAGGATGGCGACCCCCGTGTACGTGTTCGCGCTTGCGGCAGCGAGCGGCACGATGACGGCACCGTTCACACCGAGGGCGGCGAGGTGCAGGTGCGCCGCAACCGGTGCTCCAGACAGCGACTCATGGAACACGAAGATGCGGACATCGTTGGTCACCGTGTCGTGCCGCACGATGCCCCAGCCGCGACCGGCCGTCGCCACCGGCGGCACTTCCTGCGCGCCTTCGAGAGCCGCGGAGTAACCATAAACCGGCAAGGCAGTTTGGGCGAATGCCACCGAGGCGAGGAGCGCAGGAGCTAGAAATCGAAACATGGTGTTGCTCGAGAACGGGACCAAAGGAAGTGGAGGGAGAACGCTGCGTCAAAGCGTTGGGCGCGAGCGGCTCTGTAGGCTACGCCATCGGAAGCAACGCGCGAAGTGGTTTGGTGGGGCGTCGGCTGCGTAGCGTCCGCGACGATCCTCGACATACGGTCCGCCGCGCCGCGCGCTGGCTGCAAGTCGCGGCAACTCGCAGTTCGGGCAAGGAGAGTCTGGCCGTTGAAACCGCGCCGTGTCGCCACGAATTCTGCCCCATTCGCCCGCGCGCTGCGCCGAGCCGGCGCATACCTTCGCGCCTCCATGGAGACTCGCTCCTTCCGCGAGGTCCTCTGTGCCAACCGCGGTGAGATCGCGATCCGAGTCTTCCGCGATATCGGCAGGATTCGTGGGTCGCGCAGCCGCACGTCGTCGTCGAGCGTGACCAGCAGACCGAATGGCGCGTTGTGCACGCTCCGCTCGAGGAAGGCCACGAGGCCGCGCGTGTCCTCGATCGGGTCGATGCGGCGTCGGTACTTGACCTCGATCGGGATGCGTTTCGTGCCGACCGTCAGCACGAAGTCGACCTCCGGTTCGGCGCCGCTCCCCACGCTAATGCGGATTCATCTCCGCAGGTTTTCGGCAGCTGCTGGAGGCAGGGCTCCTGTGAAGAGATCCGGTTGGTGCATCGGCGGAGCGAGAGGTAAGCGTGGCATGCTGCCAGGCACGAGGCAACTGCTCCGTGTTCGTGGCCAATCTGCGGCTCGGAATCGTGTCGGCTCCCGCCCGGATGCGACGATCTCGAAGGGCCGCATCGGCGTCTGTCTTGGCAAGACGCATGGCGCGGTCGCGCAGCTCAGTGGGACTCATGCGGATCCGCCGAACGACGTGTTCGTCCGCAGACACTCGGCAAGTTGCCGCAGCAGCGAGTCCATCGCCGCGTGGTCCGGATCGGTGCCGACGGCCGCCAGCATGCGTCGCGCGAGCGGACCATGCTCGAGCATCGTGTGCAGCGGTGCTGAGAGCAGCGGGTCGAAGCCAGCGACGTCGGGCAACACCGACGTGGCGAGCGTGCGCCAGACGTCGAGCGCCGTTCGCGGTGACGCCGGCAAGCCCATTGACGACAGGCCCAGTGCCCGCAGCAAGCCCGGGTGCGCGACCATTGCCTGGTCCCCGTCCTTGGCAACGGCCCAGAGCACATCGGCCAACTCTTCGGTCGGCAAGGCAGCGAGCGCCTTGCTGTCGCACCAGCGGTTCTCGCAGAGGGCCCGCAAGACCGCGACGACGAGCGCACAGATCGCCAGATCCGCAGCGGGGCATTCCTGCACATCGAGCACGCGGATCTCGAGCGCATCGCGAAAGAACTTCGCCACCACGCCGCGCGAATTGAGCCACTCTTCGCGCAGCAGCTTGTCCGGATCCAACGGCTCGATGTCGCGCCAGACAGGCTCGAGGATCTCACGGAAGTACTGCGCTCTGGTCGTCACGGGCTCCGGCACGACGAGCCCTGCGATGCGCGGCACCCGCGCCTGGTTGTGGCGATAGACCTGCAATCGCCAGTCGAGCCAGCCAGTGAAGCGCCCCTCGCAGAACGGCGAGCTGGCGGCGAGTGCAGGCAGCAGCGGCATCAGCGCCCGCGCGGCCAGGTGCAACCGGCCGAACTCTTCGTCGTTGGCGAACGGCAGGTTCAGATGGCAACTCTGCAGATTGGACCAACCGTGGCCGCGGCAATCGAAGATGCGGTCGTAGGCACCGTAGATCTCACCGTAATCGTGCGGCCAGCGCCGAAACTCGTGTCGCGGGTCCATCGTCGGATGCATGCCGCCCGGCAAGAGCATGGCGCCCATCGGGCCGAGTGCCTGCTGCATGCGCAGCAGCGAGGTGTGAAAGGCCTGCGCCACGCCCGCGAGCGACGGTGCTGGACCGTTGGTCTTCAACTCGACGACGTGCAGCGCCAGTTCGTTCGACCACTCGATCGGTCCATCCGCAAAGTCGCCCACGAAGCTGCCGGCGAAGTGCCGCAGCAGTTGATCGACGATCGGCCGAACGGCGAGCGAGTCGCGCTCGACGACCGCGTACTCGAGTTCGATCCCGTAGCCGCCCCACAACCCCAGCGTCACGCCGACCCCCACCCGCGGTGCCGCGCAATCACGCGCGCGAACATGGTCCGCATCACCCTCAGGTAGAGTTCGTCGCCGAGCACTTCGTCCTCGAAGCCGGCGTCCAGGTTGGGGTTGTCGTTGACCTCGATCATGTAGACCTTGCCGCCGACTTCCTTGAGATCGACGCCGTAGAGACCCTTGCCGACGTGGTTGGCCGCCTTCAGCGCGGTCTTGATGACTTGCGTCGGCGCCATTTCGACGGGCACGGTCTCGGCTCGCCCCGAGTCTTCCTTCTTGCCACCTGCGTCGCGCTTGAGAATCTGCCAGTGGCCGTCGGCCATGTAGTAGCGGCACGCATACAGCGGGTGTCCATCGAGAACGCCCACGCGCCAATCGAACTCGGTCGGCACGAATCCTTGCGCAATGACGAGGTCCGACTTCTCGAGCATGGCTTCGACCTGCTCGGCGAGCTCTTGCGTCGTCGTGACCTTCTTCACGCCCGCCGAGAACGAACTGTCCGGCGCCTTCAACACACACGGCAGCCCGAGCCGCGCCACGAGGTCGTCGACGTTGCCGCGGTGCACGATCATCGTCTCGGGCACGAGGATGTCCTGCTGGTCGGCCATCTCGGCCAAGAACACCTTGTTGGAGCAGCGCAGGATCGACGTCGGGTCATCGATGACGACACACCCCAGCGCCTCCGCCCGGCACGCGAAGCGGAACGTGTGGTGGTTGACGCTCGTCGTCTCACGGATGAACAGGGCGTCGAACTCGCCGATGCGCGCGTAGTCCTCCTGCTGGATGAACTCGACGTTGAAGCCGACCTCTTCGCCGGCCTTGGCGAACTTCTGCAGCGCCTTCTTGTTCGACGGCGGCTCTGCCAAGTCCGGGTCGACGAGGATCGCGAGGTCGTACGGCCACTGCGCCCGTTTTTGGGGCCGCACGTAGGCCTTCTGCAAAAAGTCCGTCGTCGCCTCCTGCGCAAAGGACTGATGCGTCGTCGGAATGTCGTCGAGCGCCATCGGCTTGCTGCTCTCGAGGCGCCAGCGCCCGGACTTCTCGCTGCGAGAGAAGGTCGCCTGCAGGTACGGCGAGGGGAACATGCGGAACAGGGCGTTGGCGAGCCGCTCGTGCCGCTGCGCCATGTTGCGTCCGAAGTAGACGCTGAGCACGAAGTCGGCGCTGTGCACCTTGCTCAGCGAATCGTCGATGATCTCCTGCAGATCGCTGCCGGCGATCGAAGCGATCGCGCGATCCTTCATGTTCTGGATCGTCTCGATGCTCGGCATCGGCTTGTGGCCGCGCGCATCGGCGAGCAGCGACACGTAGTAGCCGATCCTCTGATAGCCGAGCGACCGGCACAGGTTGATGAGTCGCACCTTGTCGAGATCCGTGTAGGACGGATGCGTCAGGTACTTGCGGGCAGCGACGACTTCGACGCCCTCATGCGAGAAGGACCACTCTTTGGGGTCGTTGACAATGACGAGATTGCGCATGTCTCTAGGCTGTGGGCGCCGGATACGTCGCCGTCTCGGCGACCGGTTCGATCATCAGGAGGTTGGCGTCGTGCGTCAGCACGCCGAGCAGGATGGCCCCGACAACACGCACGAGCGGCACCTCGTAGTGGGTGACGGGAGCCATCGGGTGCTCCAAGTACGGGTCGGCCACGAGCACGGTCCGCTTGTCGCGGCGGTAGCCGCACAGGAGCACGAAGTGCCCCTGCGGCTCGCCACGCACGTCGTCGTCGTCGTCGTTCGGCCCGTACTCGCGGGCGCGGTTGTACAGATACGTCGAACTGAGACCCGTCAGGATCGGCACGCCGCGGCGCAGCCACCGGCGCAACACCGGCGGCGCCAGGTCGACGTAGCGAAGCACTCCGCCGAGTGCGAGGAACTCGATGTAGGCATCACACAGCAGCGCCAGCACTGGGCGTTCCTTGCCCTTGAAGTCGCGTTGCTGCCGCAGGCGTTCGCTGACGTCGATCCGCGGCGTGTGGAACCAGGTCGGATCGAAGACACGCAGGTTGTAGGTGTAGATCGTGGCGCGGTAGCCGCGCTTCAGGGCGTGGTTGGCGAGGAAGACGTCGGCTGTGCCGCCCGACGGCATGCGCGCGACCTCGGCGACGAGGTCCTGCATGGGAACGGTGTCTTCCCAATAGCGGTAGATCGCGTGCAGGCACGTAGGGCCACACGTGAAGTCGTCGGGTTGGGGAGAGATTTCGAGGTGCAGCCGCTCGAGGTCGGCGGCACGGTCGCGACGCGGCATGGGTTCGGTAGCTGGGGAACCGTGACGCTACCAGCAGGAGCGCGCGAT
>JBDSBS010000744.1:0-4190 GCA_039921435.1 Planctomycetota bacterium
GTCGGAATCAGCAACAGTTCGCCGCTCGTGCTGCAGGGCGGCAAGAGCTTGATCTCGGCGATCAGCTACACGAGTTCGACGCCGCCCGCGAGCGGCTCACACAGCCAACTCGCGACGGTCGCCGTGCTGACCGTTCTGTCGGCTGTGCCGCCTGCGGGCGCCTTCCGGCCTAACTACGTGGGCACCGACAAGACCATTCGCTACCTCGAGTCCGACCTCGACTACCTGGCGCTCGGCAGCATCGCGCCCGCCGCGGGCACGCCCGACATCGCCACCGTCGCCGACAAGTTCCGCCGCGGCTGGCTCGACCACATGGCCGGCTGGACCAGCCGCTACATGCACCCAATCGACAACATGCCCGACTACGGCCGCGACCACTGCGCTCTGTTTGGCACCGGAGCGCTGATGCTGCAGTTGGATCTCCCAAACGCGCAGAAGCGTGACCTGCTCGTGCGCCTCGTGCAGATCGGCATCGACTTCTGGGGCAACGTGCAAGCCGGCGGCTACTGGGAAGGTGTCGTCGGCCACGGCAGCGGCCGCAAGCTGCCGATCCTGCTGGCGGGCGCCGTTCTGCACAATGCCGGCATGCTGGCGATCGGCACGACGCATCCGTCGGGCTACTTCGGTCCCGGCAACGTCAACAACCGGAGCCAATTCGGCGAGGACTGCCAAACGTTCTACGTCGAGCAGACTTCGCCCGGGATCTACAACTGGGGCAACGGCAGCTACACGAACGCGCACCTCGGCCTGCCCGAATGGGGCGTCAGCCACACGCATGCACCGACGTCCGACAACTCGGTGTGGCTCGCCGACCCGTATCGCCGCTGCTGCACGGCTTGCGCGTGGCCAGGTCAGACGCTGACGGCACGAATCATGGGGCTGCGCGCAGCGTGGAACCACGAGTCCTACTTCGAGTACGTAGATCGCTACATGCAGACCGAGACGCCTGGCGAATGGACACGCAGCTGGGATCCGTGGCAAGCCGCCATGTGGGATCTGCACCGAGCCAACTTCTGAACGGGCATCTTCTCAACGGCGATCCTCCGCGCGGGCCGAGCCAGCAGTCGCCCAGCCGTCACTGTTCTTCGTTCGACTGCCAGGGCAGCCGGTGCATCCGGTTCGAGAAGTGCCGCTGCAGACCCAAGCTCAGCGCCGCGACTCCGACCAGGAACGGCCAGTACCAGCCCAGGTAGTACATGCCCGCAGCCAACCCCGACATCAGCATGCCGGCGAAGAGCACCACGATCATCAGAAAGCAGCCCATGCCCATACTGGGCCTCTCTTCGTGCGGCAGCGAGAGCGGCAGCCAGCACCGCGCTAGTCCGGGCACCATCGCGTAGATCGGCAGCATCACCAAAGGCACCAGAACGAGCGCGAGCGGGGTCGTCGAACCACGCAGCGCAGCGAGCAGGCCACCGAGCAGCACCGTGCATGGGAACGCCACCCACCAGAGCACGGCTTTGCTCGAGCCGATCATCAGCGGCGCCCAGTGCGGCATCGGCGCCAGGCGGAACGAGTCCGCGGCGCGCCAGTGCTCCGAGCGCTGCAACAAGGTCATCGCCTGCAGCGGCAGCATGCCGAGGTAGCTGAGTGCGATGGCGTCCATCGGGTGCACGCCGCTGCCGACCGTCTTGCCTCCCGTACCGAGTGCCATGACGAGCGGCATGACCAGCCAGATCACCAGCCCCGGATACACCTTGAGCTTGGTCGCGCGGTCGCGCCAGAGGTAGGCACTCGTCAGCAGGAATGCTTGCTGCTGTGCTGAGTCACGCAACCACCATCGCAGCGGCGCGATCTGCACGAGCCCGCGCAGCCAGCGACGTTCCACCTTGTCGGCGGCGACGCCCTGCCCTTCGTTGAGAGCCTGCAGGCCCTTGCCATAGGCCGAGCCGAGGCGCACGAAGGCGAGCCAGACCACAACGCCGGTCACCACGACGCCCATCGTCGCGGGCAGCCACACCTTCGCGAGCGGCATCGCCCCACACAGCATCACGTCGAGAGCGGCAAACCACACAGGTGGCAGCAGCACGAGCCAACCGCGCGAGAGATCCATCTGGTGCAAGGCATCCGTGCGCAACAACTGCGGCAGCAGTTGGCTGCCGCCGACCATGACGACCGTCAACAGCACCTGCATCGTGGTCAACAGGTTGTCGAGCTTCTCGCGCCCGAACCACCGCAAGCAAAGGTTGTAGACGAGCACGATCGCCGCAGCCGAGAACACCATCAGCAGCACGGTCACGAACGCGTGCGCCGGCAGGAACAGCCAGTTGCTGCCCTTCGCGAAGGGGCCCATGCACAATGCTGCAACGTTGAGCGCACCAGCGAGCAACAGTGCGTAGCTCACCAAAACGAACGCTTTGGCCCGCAGCAGCTGTTCGGGGCGCAACGGACGATGCAGCAGGATCTCCGCTTCTTCCCGCATGAACAGCATGGTGCCAGCACTTGTTGCGAGCGTCATCGACGCGAACAAGAACGTGAAGGCGTGCATGGTGCTCGCGAACATGAGCGTGTCGAACGTCAAGGCCGAGAGTGCCGGCAAGACGCCGAGGCCTGCGTACAGCACCAGGGTCCAGCCGAGACCAAGCTGCAGCCGCTTCTTGTGACCCGCCGCATGCACGGCCGTTCGGCCGCGGAACAGCAACTGCCAGAACAGTGCGCGCAGCACACGTTCGGGTGAAGGTGGCCGTTCCGATGAACGTGGCCGTTCCGATGAAGGGGGCCGTTCCGCTGAAGGGGGCGCTGGCGTCGCCAATGGAACCGACGGCGATCCGGAGCTCATGGCAGCAGGTTCTTCGCAAAGTCCGCAGCCCTCGCTTCGACACCACTGACGCCGGTCATCCGCGTGAACAGCTGCTCGAGCGTCGCCGCACCGTGCGCCTTCAACAGCTCCGCCGGAGTGCCGTCGACGAGCAACTTGCCCTGCGCGATGATCGCCACGCGGTGACACACGCGTTCGACGACGTCCAGCACGTGCGAGCTGTAGACGATCGTCTTGCCTTCGCGCGCCAACGTCTCGAGCAGCGCCTTGAAACCCACGGCCGCATTCGCATCGAGGCCATCGAGCGGTTCGTCGAGCAGGACCACGCGCGGGTTGTGCAGCAGTGCTGCCGTGATCACGATCTTGCGCCGCATGCCCTTGCTGTAGGCGCCGAGCAGCTTGTGGTGCAGAGTGTGTTCGTCGAGTTCGAAGAAGTCGAGGAACTGGCGGATGCGCGGCCGCGCCTTCTGCTCCTCGATGCCATACAACGCGGCGATCATGAGCAAGAACTCGAGTCCCGTCAGAGCCTCGTAGACCGCACCAGAGTCCGGTACGAACCCGAGAAGCCGCTTGGCCTCGATCGGCTGCGCTGCGATGTCGACACCGCAGATGAGTGCCTGACCGGCGGTCGGTTCGAGCAGTCCCGTCATCATCTTGAGCGTCGTCGTCTTGCCGGCCCCGTTGGGTCCCAGAAAGCCGAGGATCACACCCGCCGGCACCTCGAGTGACAGGTTGTCGACCGCGATCTGACCACCGAATGCCTTCGACAACCCGCGCAGTGAGATCATGCGGCGCGATCATGCGCGATGGAACTCGGCGAGCAACGCGCGGGGCGAGGAACCGCCGTTTTCAGCTTCGTAGGGCACCCTCGTAGACGCGAACGAAGCGATCGAGGCACCGCACGGCCTCGTAGCGCTCTTCGACGCGCTGGCGGTTGGCAGCACCGAGGCGCGCGGCCAGCGAAGCGTCGCCGAGCACACGCTGCAGCGCCGCCGCGAGAGCGGCCGGATCGCCCGGTGGCACGATGCAGGTCCCGGCTTCGGCAGGCAGGATCGCACGCACGTCGCCGACGTCGGTGGCGACGACCGGCAACCCACACGCCATCGCTTCGAGCATGGCGATCGGCATCTGCTCGGTGCGCGACGACAGCACGAACACCGTGAACGGTGCATAGTGCGGCGCCGTGTCGGCGACCGGTCCGACGAACAACACGCGCGCCCCTAGCCCGCGGGCCGCCGCGTCCGCCTGCAGCGTCGCCAGCAGCGCGCCCCCACCGACGACATGGAGCTTGCTCTCGCCGCCGAGCCGTGCGAACGCCGCCAGCAGCGTCGCATGGTCCTTCTCGGCTCGCAGGCCACCGACGGTGCCGATGACGGCACCGGTCTGCGCCTTCGTTGTCGCGCCTGCTGCGGGCGCGAAGCGCTGTAGATCG
>JBDSBS010000745.1:0-20590 GCA_039921435.1 Planctomycetota bacterium
CGGCGGCGCGGTCATGGTCTACGCCGGCGCCGCGGTGGTCGCCATCGGCACGGTGCCGAGCGTCGAGGTCGGTTCGGAGCGCGGCTTGCTGAGCATCGCGGCCGACCCTGCCTTCCCGAGCAACGGCTACATCTACGCCTGGTGGGCGAGTGCGTCCGACGCGTTCATGCACCTCGATCGCTTCACCTGCACCGGTGACCTCGCGAATCCGGTGAGCACGAACCTGACGCTGAATGCGGCGACCCGGCGCGTGGTGCTCGCTGCCGTGCCCGACACCAACTTCAACCACAACGGTGGCTCGCTGCGCTTTGGTCCCGACGGCATGTTGTATCTGAGCATCGGCGACGACGCGCAGGGTTGTCCCGCACAGTCGACGAACTCTTCGCTGGGCTGTGTCTTGCGCATGAACGTCAGCGGTCTCGCCGCCGGCGGCAGTCTCGTTGCGCCGACGTTCTCGGCCATCGACCCAGGCAACAACCCGCTCAGTGCGAACGCGGACGTGAGCCAGCTCGTCATCGTCCACGGCCTGCGCAATCCGTTCCGCATGGAGATCGACCAGGCAACCGGCAACCTCTACATCGGCGACGTCGGCCAGAACGCTGTCGAAGAGATCGACGAGTACGTCTACAACGCCACCACCCTCCCGCTGATCAACTACGGCTGGCCGTGGCGCGAAGCGAACAACAGCTACAGCTCGTGCTCTGGCAGCCTGCCGGCAGTGGTGGCCCCGATCGTTGCGATCAACCAGTCCGGAACCGGCTGGCTCTCCGTGGTGGGCGGGCCGCGCTATCGCAACCAGAGCGCACAGTACGATTTCGGCGCCACCTACGAAGGCTCCCTGTTCTATCTGGACTACTTCCAGGGCGAAGTGCGCCGCCTCGTCAACACCGGCACTTGGGCGCCGGCACCGGCGGTGCCTGGGCAGCCGAGCGCAACCAACTGGGGCACAGGCTTCGTCGGCGTCACCGCACTGCGCCAGGGACCCGACGGTGGGCTCTGGTTCACGCAACACCCATCGACCTACGCCACCTCCGGTGGCACCTTGAAGCGAATGCGTCCGCTGGGCCCGGTCAACAGTGTCGTCGCAGTCAGCGGTGGTGGGCAGATCGGTGTCGCGACCGAATTGTTCCCGACGCCGCTCGTCGCGCGCGTGCTCAACACCATGGGCAACCCGTTGCCTGGCGGCACGATCAACTTCACGGTGTCCGGACCCGGCACACTGTCGACGAGCAATCCTGTCATCGCCGATTCGAACGGATATGCGCAGACCAACGTGACCGCGACCAACCTCGGTGGCCCGATCACGGTCACGGCCAGCACGACGGGCTCGCCGATGAGCGGCACGTTCAGCCTCTATTCGCGCAAGATCACGATCACGCCAGCGGGCACGTTGATGGTGCTGTCGATCGCCAACGCGACGACTGCGGTGCCGGCCCAGGTGCCGTTCGTGGTGATGGTCTCGTTCCCTGGCTCGCCGGTGTTGCCGACCATCGTCGGCCCGCTGTGCACGGATCCCTTCTACGCGCTGACGGTAGTGCTCGAGGACGGCACCGGCATGTTCAACTTCGTGTCCTTCTCGGGCACGGGCGGTATGGGCAACCCGGGCATGACGAAGATCTACACGGTGCCGGCGGGGCTGCTGACCGGGTTCCTGATGAACTTCCAGGCGATCGGTTTCGATCCAGTCACCGGCTGGTTCCGCACCAACTGCGAGCAGCGGCAGTTTTGACCAATACCGCGCTTCGCGCGGGCTTGTTCAAGACCTCCTACTGCTCCTGCGGCGCCTGAACGGCGCCTTCGGAGCAGGAGAGACCGGTTCTGCACAACGGTGATGCTGCGCGGGGCGCGGCAATGCAGGCCTGGCGGGGTTCGTCGGCGCGGGGTCCATTCCGCCCTTGACGAGATGGGGCCACCTCCGCAGAATCCTCGCCCCCTTTCTTCCCCTCAGTCCCCCTTCCGCCCAATGTCGCGACCGCTGGCAGTGATCTGCCTGGCTGCTGGCCTCGGCAAGCGCACCAAGGTCAGCATGCCCAAGGTGTTGCTGCCGTTGTGCGGCCGTTCCCTCGCGGCGTCGGCGCTCGCGTCGGTAGCGCCGCTACACCCGGCGCAGACCGTGGTGGTCTTGCATCACCAGCGCGAGAAGGTGCAACAGGCGCTGCAGCCGGTGCTGGAGGGCTTGTTCACGAATGTGATGTTCGTCGATCAGGGGGCGCCGCAGGGAACCGGACACGCGGTGCAAATGGCGATGCGGGCGCTGCCGGATTTCGATGGCGACGTGCTGGTAGTGTATGGCGATTGTCCGTTGATCACGACGGCGACGCTCGAGCAGCTCCGCGAGTCGCGCGGCGACGCGCCTTGTTCGGTGCTGACGGCTCATCCCGACGATGCGACGGGTCTTGGTCGCATCTTGCGAGACGGGCGCGGACGTTTCGTCGGCATCAGAGAGGAACGCGACTGCTCGGCCGAAGAGCGCGCGATCGACGAGGTCAACGCGGGCTTCTACTGCTTCGACGGCAAGGCGCTGCGCGCTGCCCTGGAGGGACTGAAGCCGAACAACGCGCAGGGTGAGTACTACCTGACCGACGTGGTCGAAGGGTGGGCCGAGGGCAAGAGTGAGGTGCCGACGCTCGAAGCGGAGGACGCCAGCGAGATCCTGGGCGTCAATTCGCTGGCCGACTTGGCCGTGGCGCGCATGGTCATGCAGGAACGCATCCTCCTGGAGCACCTGCAGAGCGGCGTGTTGGTCGTCGATCCGGGCACGACGTGGATCGACCACGGCGTCAAGATCGGGGCCGACACCAAGATCCTGCCCTGCACCGTCATCAGCGCCGGCGTCGTCATCGGCCGCCACTGCGAGGTCGGTCCGTTCACGCATCTGCGGCCAGGCACGGTTCTCGAAGACGGCGCCGAGGTCGGCAACTTCGTCGAAACCAAGAAGACTCGCATGGGGGCTGGTGCCAAGGCCAAGCACTTGACCTACCTCGGCGATGCGACGATCGGCAGCAAGGCCAACATCGGTGCTGGCACCATAACCGCCAACTACGATGGCAAGGACAAGCACGCGACCAAGATCGGCGCGCGCTGTTTCATCGGCAGTGGCACTGTGATCGTGGCGCCCAGCGAGCTGGGCGACGATGCGATGACGGGGGCTGGGGCCATCGTGACACGCGGCAGTGCGGTCGGCCCTGGTGAGGTCTGGGTCGGCGTGCCGGCAAAGAAGCTCCGCCAGCGCGAAGTGCCTGGCAAGTCGGTGGCCCAGCCATCGGTGGCACAGCCAAAGGAGAAGGCGTGAGTATGCGTGGCGAGCGTCTCCGCGTGTTCACGGGTACGGCCCATCCCGAGCTCGCGAAAGCGATCTGTTCGCACATGGGCGTGCCGCTCGGCGCGGCCTCGTTGGCGCGCTTCCCCGACGGCGAGATCAACCTCAAGGTCGAGTGCGACGTGCGCGGCGCCGACGTCTTCGTCGTGCAACCGACGTGTCCGAACGTGCACGAGAACTTGTTCGAGCTGCTGTCGTTCGCGGACTGCCTGCGCCGAGCCTCAGCGGATCGCATCACGGCGGTGATCCCGTACTTCGGCTACGCGCGCAAGGACCGCAAGGACGAGGGGCGCGTGCCGATCAACGCCAAGCTCGTGGCCAATCTGCTGGTCACGTCCGGCTACACGCGCGTCGTCGCCGTCGACTTGCACGCGGCGCAGATCCAGGGCTTCTTCGACATCCCCGTCGACCACCTCTACGCGCGTCCCGTCATGATCGAGCGCGTTCGTCAGCTCGAGACGCAGGACGTCATGATTGTGTCGCCTGACATCGGCGGCACCAAACTCGCGCGCGCCTACGCCAAGGATCTCGGCTGCGATCTCGCGATCATCGACAAGCGACGCATCAGCGGGGAGCACACCGTCATCGAGCACGTCATCGGCGACGTCAAGAATCGCGATGTCGTGCTCGTCGACGACATGGTGAGCACCGGTGGATCGATCGTCGACGCCGCACGCATCGTCAAAGAGAAGGGCGCTCACAAGGTCTTCATCGTCGCGACCCACGCCGTGTTGTGCGGCAACGCGGTCGATCGCCTCAACGAGGCGGACGTCGAGAAGATCCTGTTCGCCGATACCGTGCCGCTGTTGGCCAAGAGCATTCACCGACTCGAAGTCTGCTCGATGGCGCAATTGCTCGCTCGCGCGATCGATCGCATCCACCGCAGCGAGAGCGTCAGCAAGTTGTTCGAGCCGGAGCGCTGACGCTTCGCTCGTTCTCACCGAATTCCCATCGTCGAATACTGATCTGCAAGAGGTAGTGAAATGGAAGTCGTCAAGATGAAGGCAGAGCGCCGGACCGCGCTCGGTCGCAACCAGCTCGTCCAACTGCGCCAGCAAGGCTGGCTGCCCGCGGTCGTCTATGGCTTGGGCGAGGAGTCCGTGTCGATCGCCATCTCGGAGTGGGAGCTCGAACAACACGTGAAGGCGCACCACCGCGTCTACGAGCTCGACATCAGTGGCGCCCCGCAGTCCGCCTTTCTGCAAGAGGTGGCTTGGCACGCGGTGTCGGACCGCCCGCTGCACGCTGACTTCAAGCGCATCGATCTCACCAAGCCGATCGAGACCGAGGTCGAAGTCGTGCTACTCGGGCATCCAGTCGGGCTCAGCAAGGGCGGCACTCTCATCAAGGACCACGTGGTCATCGAGATCGAGTGTCTGCCGACGGCCATTCCAAACAGCATCGAGCACGATGTCAGCAAGCTCGAACTGGACGAGTTCGTGTTGGCGAGCCAGCTGACACTGCCCCCTGGCATCAAGTTGGTGACCGAGCCTGACACCCAGATCTGCCACGTAGCCGAGGTCATCGCACAGGCCCTGCCGGATACGGCGGTCGCCGAAGAGGGTGCCCAGCCAGCCGCCGGCGAGGGCGAGGCCAAGGGCGAGGGCGACAAGCCCCCGGCCAAGGAATGACCGCCAGCGAGATTCGCTACACGGGTGGGTGGGAGCTTGCGCCCGCGTGCGTGTTCCCGTAGCCTGCTCGCCCCTCGGACGCAGCCATGGGCTGGCACCGCATCGTTATGGGCATCGGCAACCCCGGGCCCGAATACGAAGCAACCCGACACAACGTCGGGTTCATGGTGCTCGACCTGCTGGCACAACGTCTGGGACTCGCATTTACTCGGCTCGAGCGGCACGCGGACGATGGTTCGCGAGCGTTCTCTGGCAAGGTGAAGGCGAAGGTCTGCGAGGGTCGCCGGAAGGGACGTTCGTTCCTGCTGGTGAAGCCGCAGACCTATGTGAATTTGTCCGGTGAAGTCGCCGCACCGCTCTTGCGGCACGCGGGACGAGAGCCGGAGTCGCTCTTTGTGATCGTAGATGACCTGAACCTACCGCTGGGCCGGATGCGAATCCGGCCGTCGGGCAGTGCAGGGGGCCACAACGGCCTCAAGTCCATCCAGCAGATGCTGGGCACGGATGCATTTCCCCGTCTCCGTCTCGGTATCGGGCAACCCGCTGAGCCACCAAGCCGTGCATCTCCAGATGGTGCATCGCCAAAGGGCGGCAAAAGCAGGTCCGAAGGACTTCGTGCGGCCGACTGGCCGGACTTCGTCCTGGCTCCATTCCTCCCGGAGGAACGTGAGGTTCTCGGTCGTGTTTTGGGTCGTGCCGCCGACTGCGCCGAAGCGTGGCTCGATGGCCGCGACCTGCAAACCTTGATGGGAACCTTCAACAGCTCTGGATCGGGCTCGCGCCCGGGAGAATGACTTTGCAACGCACCCGCACGTATGAATGCATGTGCCTCCTCGACAATCGGGAGGTTCGTAAGGGCTGGCAGCCGCTCAAGGACGCGATGTCTGCCTTGCTCGCCAAGCACGGCGCCAAGGTCTTGAGCAGCCGCCGATGGGAAGAGCGCCGCCTCGCCTACACGATCAAGGGCCAGCAGCGCGGCACCTACTTGCTCGTCTACTTCTCGGCCGACACGCAGACAATCACCGCCGTGCGCCGCGACCTGGCCTTCAACGAGCAGTTGTTGCGCTACATGTTGATCGATTGTCCCGAGGTGCCGGAGACCGCATACGAGCCCGAGGCAGACTTCGACATCAATGCGATCCCCGCGGACGATGCGCCCAATGTGGCAGAGGCGCCAGCAGCTGCTTCTTCGTCGGAGGACGGTGACTCTGCAGGCGGTGACTCTGCAGGCGGTGAACCTGCAGGCGACGAATCCACAACCCAATCGACGGAGGCCTGAGCATGAGCACGATGAACAGCAACGGCGGTGGGTATCGCGACGGCGGTGGTGGTGCCCGCCGCAGCAAGTTCGGACGCTTCGGCGCGCGCGTTCGCGAAGTGCGACCCGAAGAACCCTTGGACTACAAGAACGTCGGCTACCTGGCCAAGTTCGTCTCGGCGAACGGGCGCATCCAATCGCGTAAGCGAACTGGCTTCTCGGGCCAGAACCAGCGGTTGCTGGCCACGGCCATCAAGCGAGCGCGCCTCATCGGCCTCTTGCCCTTCGTCGGGAGGATCTGACATGGAACTGCTACTCAGGCAAAACGTGGAGCACCTCGGCCGCATCGGCGAATTGGTCGAGGTCAAGAGGGGCTACGCGCGCAACTACCTGTTGCCGCGCGGACTCGCGGTGATGGTGACGAAGAGCAACGTCGCCGAGATCGAGCGTGCGCGCGCCAGGGCGCTGCTCGAAGAGCAGAGTCGCATCGCGAACCTGAAGGAGTTTGCCACCAAGATCGGCGAAGCTTCCGTCACGATCGAGAGCCGCGCCAACGCCGAGGGGCACTTGTTCGGTTCGGTGACGGCGCCTCAAATCGCCGCCGCTCTGCGCGAGAAGGGCCTCAACATCGACGATCGGCAGATCCGACTCGAGCAACCGCTCAAGGAGATCGGCGTGTTCGACGTAGCCGTGCACCTGCACACCAGCGTCGAGGCGACGGTCAAGGTCTGGGTCGTACAGCAGAAGCCCGCTTGAGCGGGCCTGGCGCCCGCCAACCCCAGAGCGAATGTGAAGTGCACTGTGAGCAACCGGTGACTGTGAGCAACCGGGTCGTTGCGGCGGCCCGGTTGCGAGTGACGGCGACCCCATGAACGAGGCGATCCGCGTTTCCATGGTCAGCCTCGGCTGTGCGCGCAACCTCGTCGATTCCGAGGTGCTGCTCGGCCACGTTGTCGAAGAGGGTCTGCAGGTCGTGCAGGACGCCGAAGACGCCGACGTCGTCGTCGTCAACACGTGCGGGTTCATCGAGTCGGCCAAGCAGGAGTCGATCGACACGATCTTGTCGGTCGCGCGGCTCAAGGCCGAAGGCAACCTCAAGGGCGTGATCGCCGTCGGGTGCCTGGCCCAGCGCTACGGCGAAGAACTCAGGAAGTCGATTCCCGAGCTCGATGGAGTGTTCGGCCTGTCGGACTACTCCGGGGTGCCCGCGGTCGTGCGCCGTATCGTCAACGGTTCGAGCCGGCGTTGGGTCGCCGCCGTCGATGGTGGCAAGCCCAAGGGGCCACGCAGCGATACGAAGCGCATGCTGCTGACGCCGAAGAGCTTCGCCTACCTGCGCATCAGCGAAGGCTGCGACCACAAGTGCACGTTCTGTGCGATCCCGCAGATGCGCGGCCGCAACCGCAGCAAGCCGATCGACGTGCTCGTCGAAGAGGCGCAGAACCTCGCCGCGGCGGGCATCAAGGAACTCGTCGTCGTGGCCGAGGACAGCACCGCCTACGGCCTCGATCTCAACCGCAAGCGACAGATCCACACCCTGCTCGAGCAGCTCGGTGATGTGCAGGGCATCGAGTGGATCCGGCTCATGTACGCCTATCCGCACACAGTGGCGCCCGAACTGACGACGTTCTTGCGCGAGCACGGCAAGGCCGTGAAGTACCTCGACATCCCGATCCAGCACATCAGTTCGACGATGCTGCGCGCCATGAAGCGCGGCGTCTCGACGGCCCAGGTGCGCGGCATCCTCGATCGGCTGCGCGACGAGGTGCCCGGCATCGCGGTGCGCAGCACGCTGATCACCGGCTTTCCGGGCGAGACCGAGCAGGACTTCACCGAACTCAAGGCGCTCGTCGCGAGCTACCGCTTCGAACGGCTCGGCGTGTTCACGTACTCGCGCGAGGAAACGACGCCGGCGCACGACATGGACCAACAGGTGCCGAGCGACGTCGCCGAGCAACGCCGCGCCGAACTCATGGAGCTGCAGCGTTCGGTGATGCTCGAGTTCCAGCAGAGCTTCGTCGGCAAGACCCTGCCCGTGCTCGTCGACGGCTACGACGCCGAGGCCAAGCGGCTCGTCGGGCGCACCTACGCGGATGCGCCCGAGGTCGACTGCCGCGTGCTGCTGGCCAAGGGTGCAGGCGAACCTGGCACCTTCGTGTCGGCGACGATCGCCGAAGCGCGCGACTACGAACTCGTCGCGCGCGTCGGCGCCGATGCGAAGAAGGCATGAACCTGCCGAACCTCATCACCGTGAGCCGATTGGTCCTCACGGCCGGGGTGTTCGTGTGCCTCGAACTCGCCACGATCGAGCGGCCGAATTCGTCTGCCGGAGCTTCGAGCGGGACCGGGCACCCCGACGTGCTGCTGATCTGGATCGCCTTCGTGTTGTTCTTGATCGCCGCGTTCACGGACTTTCTCGACGGCTGGTTGGCGCGCCGCTGGCAGATGGTGACCGCGTTCGGTCGAGTCGCCGACCCGTTCGCCGACAAAGTGCTGATCGCGGGTTCGCTCGTCACACTGCTGCAGTTTCCGGCCGCACTGCGGGTCTTGACGACGTGGTACGTCGTGATCGTCATCGCGCGTGAGTTCCTCGTCACTGCGATCCGCGGCGTCGTCGAGGCGAGCGGCCGTCCGTTTCCGGCCGATCGGCTCGGCAAGTGGAAGATGGTCCTGCAGTGTTGGACCGTCGGCTGCGTCATGACGTTGGTGGCTGGCACCGACTACTGGATGGGATGGGCGATCGCGGGCTTCTGGCTGAGCCTCGCGCTGACGCTCGTGTCGGGCTTCAACTACGTGTGGAAAGCGCGCGACGTGCTGTTCGCGGGGGGAGGGTGATGTCGATCGGCGATCGCTGTCGCTGGCTGCTCATCACGAGCGGCGGGCTCGGATCCTCACCGTTTGCGCCCGGTACGGTCGGCACGCTGGGCGGTGTGCTGCTGGCGGTGACACTGCAGTGGGCGCTGCCGGGCCACGCAGTTCTCGCTTGGAGCATTGCGGCCACGGTGCTGTTCGTCTGGGGCTGTATGCAGTCGGACTTCGTAGCGCGCACGTGGCCCAACGAGGATCCAGGCCATTTCGTGCTCGATGAAGTGGTCGGCTACCTCGTCACCGTCATCGTCTATGCACTGCTCGCCCAGCGGCTGCCGGGCGCATTCGCGCACATGGCCGCGTTCTTCGCGTTCCGGGCCTTCGACGTGCTCAAGATCCAGCCTGCGCGCAAGCTCGAAGACCTGCCAGGGGCACTCGGCATCATGGCCGACGACCAGATGGCTGGTCTCTACGCCGGCTTGTCGATCTGGCTCGTGCTGCCGCTGCTCGGGGTTTGAGCCCGGTTGTATGGCAAGCATGACGTGACCTGCGTGCGGTCACTTGCCATGATGCCGGCCACTCGGCGACACCCCGATACCGAAGCTCATGGCGCGAAAAGGCAGTAACTCGACTGGCAAGCTGGCTCGCAACCTAGCGATCGGATGCGCCATCGCCGGTCTTGTCGGCGGTCTCGTCATGACGGTTGGTCTGGTGCAGAACCTAAGCAGTGGCGTCGTCGACCAGAACGTGCTGAGCCGCGGCTGGAAGGTGGGGTTCGGCTTGTCGGTCTTGGTCGCCGCCATCTGTGGCGGGGCGGGGTGGGTGCTCGGTGGCAAGGTCGCCTCGCGCGTGCGCGATATCGGCTTGGCCGTGAGCAAGCTTGGCCGCGGTGGCTCCGAAGTCCGGGTTCGGGTCAGTGGGGACGACGAGGTCGGGGCGCTCGGGCGTTCGGTGCAGTATCTCGCGACCGACCTCGCCGAGTTGCTCAAGAGCCAGGCGGAGTCGGGCAGCGGCCCGCTCGTCTCGATGGACCCGCTCGTCAAGCAACTTCGCGACAAGACCGTGCCGCAACGTCTGCCCGCGGTGCCTGGTTACGAAGTGGACGCCGCGCTCAGCGCCGGTTCGCGCGGTGGCCTGGACTACTTCGACCTCGTTGCGACGGAGGGGGAGCAAGTCCAGGCCGTGGCATACATGGTCAGCGCCGAGGGGCACGGCGCCCTGGCGGTGCTGGCATGTCGCCTGGCCCGGGACGAACTCCAGCGCGCGCTGCAGGCCGGCGCGACTCCCCGCAAGGCGCTCGCCCACACCAACAAGGTCTGCAAGCAGCAGCTGCCGGCGGGCTGTTGCGCCAAGGCGACGCTGCTGCAGATTGCCGCCGACGGGGCCAAGCTCTACCAGGCAGGGGCTCGTTCGCCGCTGTTGATCTGCCAGCGCGGCGAAGTGCTCGAACTCAACGCCGAAGGCCTCGCGCTCGGACTCGACGATGGGCCCGTGTTCGAGAAGTCGCTGCGGCCACAGGACATCACCATGAGCCCCGGCACGCGCCTCGTGCTCGGCAACGATGCGATGCACCGCGCCGCGGGTCTGCTCGACCTGCTCAGGCAGCACTCGCCGCGCCACACGAACATGTTCATGAACGTCGTGCTCGGTGAAATCGAGCAGGACGCCGGCGACGACGGCCTGCGCGAAGACGTCGTGCTGATGACCGTGAAGCGCGCGGGTCAGGAATGAGCTCAGCGCGGCGAAGTGGTGCGCCGGCGTCGTTCCAGCGGCTCATCGAGGACGTCTACTTCGACCGCGACGCCGGCCGCGGCGTGCCCGGCACGCTGCTGTGGTTCGTCGAGGAGGTTGGTGAGCTCGTGCGCGCGATTCGGCGCAAGGAACGGCAGAACCTCGAAGAGGAGTTCGGCGACGTCTACGCCTGGCTCGCGACGCTGGCGTCCTTGCACGGCATCGACCTCGAGGCCGTTGCGCGGCAGAAGTACGCCGCTGGTTGCCCGCGATGCCGCGCCGTGCCCTGTGGCTGCCCGCATCCGCCCCAGGTCTGAGCCGGGTCCGAGCCTGGCTGGTGCGTCGGTCGCGGGATTCGGTTGCCGAACGGTGAATGGGTGCCACCGCTGGTGATTTCGGGGCACATACCCCTGTGCGCGCTGTGCGCCCCACAGGAGGAGAACATTGGTACCATGTCGAAGATGTCTACCCAGCCCGTCGTCACCGCGGAGGACCTGCTCACGATCCACGAAGATGGCTACCGCCACGAGCTCGTGCGTGGGGAGCTGCGTCGCATGAGTGCGGCAGCGCCTTTGCATGGGTTCGTTGCCATGCGGATCGGACGCCATCTTGCCAACTTCGTCGAAGAGCACAGTCTCGGCGCCGTCTTTGCTGCCGAGACCGGTTTCGTGCTCGAGCGCAACCCAGACACCGTGTTGGCGCCCGACGTGGCGTTCGTTCGGCAGGAACGGCTGCCGCGCGAATTCGCGCCGGGGTTCTTCCCAGGGCCGCCCGACCTGGCCGTCGAGGTGCCCTCGCCGCGCGACAGCCATGGTGATGTGCAAGAGAAGGTCCTGAGCTGGCTCCAGCACGGCGCACGCCTCGTCTGGGTCGTCGACCCCAAGCCGCGGCGCGTCACCGTCTACCGCACGACGCGCGACGTCCTGGTGCTCGGCGCCGGCGATCCGCTCGACGGCGGTGATGTGGTGCCTGGCTTCACCGTCAGCGTCGAAGCCCTGTTCCCGAAGCCGAGCTGATTGCGTCGTCAGGGTGTCGCCGCGTGCTGTCGCAGCGACGATAGCTGCTGACCCCGCCACAGGCCGACCGATCGCACGAACTCCTGGTCCGCCATGCCGTGCCGGGCCGGATGGTCTTCGCGCAACGCTTCCCAACCGCGATGGCGCACGGTGACTAGCGTGCCCTATGCCGACTGAAGCGAAGTGCACCTCGACCTCGGTTTGCTCGAGCGCGACGAACGTCGCGTTGCGCCACGTGAAGGCGAGGCGTTCGGGCGGCCGCCACACGGTGATGCGGCCGAGTTCGAATTCGTGGTCTTGATCGCCGTCGCGGCAGGTCTCGATGACGCGCCCGCCGAGGGCTGTCTCGATGCGGATGCTCGCCGTTGCACCACCGGCGTGGCGATACTTCGGTCCTCGCCGCCACCACGCGTCGATGTCGCGCGTGAACAAATCGAACGCCACCGCGGGCGGTGCCGCGACTCGCACCGCGACCGTTGCCGTGGCGGCAGCCGGTGGCCGCGACCGCCCTTGAAAGGTGCCGTCGCCGTTGATGTCGCGGGGCGGGGCTCAGAACCGGTCTCTCCCGCTACCAGGGCGCCGTAGGGCGCCCGCCCTAGCGGTAGAAGGACCTGATCAAGTCGTCGCCGCAGGCGGCGCCCTGCTCAAAAGCCGATCGTGCCGCGCCCGCCGTGCTCGTCGTGATGCCCAGCGCATCGGCAGCACCGTCGTTGAAAGCACCGCCCCAGAACCCGCCCCAAAGCAGCACGTAGCCGTGCGCCGCATCCCAGCACATCGCTGGGAACGTGCGGTTCGAGGGCCGCTGCGATGGGCTCGCGGGAGTGCGGTCGACTCAGCCTTGGGCCGGTATCAGAGAACCGAGGATCGTGCCGAGCACGCAGCCTGGTAGGACGCGCGACATGGTTGGCTCCGGTTGGCGAGGAGGCGCCGAATCTTAGCCATTCGCGCCGCTCCGGTGTGTGCCACGGCACTGCAGGTTGGCTGCGCCGAGGTCGACAGGCCGCGTGTTTCGAAATCTCGCCGCCAACGGTCCGTAGCGCCGCCCTTCGCCGAGTTGCTACCTTGTCCCGATGACCGAGTCCCAGCCCTCTTCCGCCGCCCAACCCGAGGGCGCCGCCAATTGGGAAGCGTTCTACCGCGACTACCGAAAGCCCGGCTACGTGCCCGGCTTCGAGATCACGACCAAGCTCGGTGGCGGCATGTTCGGGTTGGTGTTCCGCGCCAGGAAGCAGTCGATCGGCAAGGACTATGCGATCAAGTTCCTGCAGGTCGACGACACCGAGGTGCGGCGCGCGGTGCTGCTCGAGCTCGAGCAGGTCAAGTTCTTCGCGCAAATCGACCACCCCAACCTCGTGTCGATCGAGGACCGCGGCGAAGTCGACGGCATTCCGTTCCTGGTGATGTCGTTCGCGGGCACGGAGACGCTGCGCGACCGCATGCCGACCGCGTCCACCGAGGGAGCACAGGTGCCGACCCCGGCGGAGAAGGACGAGCTGCTGCGCTACTTCCTGCAATGCTGCCGCGGTCTGGCGGCGCTGCACGAACGTTCGCTCGTGCACTTCGACATCAAGCCGGCGAACGTGTTCTTGAAGGGCGCGGTGGCGCGCCTGGGCGACTACGGCCTCAGCAAGCTCATCACGCACAGCCGCGGCAGCCTGTCGATGGGCCGCGGCACGCCGTACTACATGGCGCCCGAGATGCTGCAACGGCGCGGCGACCACCGCAGCGACATCTACTCGCTCGGCGTCATGCTTTACGAGATCCTGTGCGGCTGCGTGCCGTTCACGGGCGACAGCGAATGGGAAGTGCTGCGCAAGCACGAGAAGGAAGCGCCGAGCCTGCCGGCCCACCTGTCGGGACTCGAGCGCGCGCTGCTGCAGCGCTGCTTGCAGAAGGACCCGACGGCGCGTTTTCAGAGTGTGCACGACCTCATCGCGGCGTTCGGTGCGCCCTCGAGCGTTGGTGCAGCGGCGTGGACCGATGTGCGCAACGGGGCCACGCCGCTGCCGTCGCCCTCACCTTCACCTGCGCCTCCGCCGCGCGGCAGCAGTGTGCCGCCGCCCTTGCCCAAGCAGCCACCGCCGCTCGTCGACGATCCCTACACGGGCCTGGGCCGCGCATCGCGCGACGCCGCGCGACACGCCAAGAAGATTGCCCGCCAGGCCCTCGAGAAGGCGCGCACGGAATCGAAGAAGCACTTCGCTGGAATGCACGCTGCTCTGCGCCGCGGTCGACACCGGCGCGACCCAGTGGCAGGGATCGAAGTCCGGGTCAAGCGGCGCCGGTCGGTGGTTGGCAAGCTGATGGCGGTCGGCGCCATGTTCGCGCTGATGCTGCTCGTCTTCTACACGGCCATGGTGCCGGACTCGATGGCACCGGCCGAGGTCGCCTCGGTTCCAGCCCCATTTCCCCCAGGCGACCCCTTCCTGGTCGCGGGCAGCGACAGCCTGTTCCAGAGTTTCGATGTACCAAAGTCCCTGCGAGGTCAGGTCTCGATGCGCGAGCCGACATGGGTCAGCACCGCACGACGTGATCCGGACGCGGCCGAGCGGGCTATCGAACAACACGTGGCGAAACTGCGCCGCGCCGCGCCCTGGGATTCAGAGCAGCGCGCGCACTTCACCCGGTTGCCCAAGTTGACGATGCTGCATCGCGTTGGCGAACCCGGCGCCGCCGAACGGACCGAGCTCGTCGAGCAGTTCGTGCGGGAACCCGACTTCGATAAGGACATCGCGGTGCAGATCGAACAACTCGGACCCGCCGCGTTGGCTCAGGTCGCCGCTCGCTTGGGCCAGGTCGATTGGCAGAGCCAAGACGGTCGCAAGAGTGCGTGCCGCTTGCACGAGCTTCTGCAGCAGGCGACCGGGTGCCAGGAAATCGAGTTCGCCCAGGACGGCACGATGCCGCCCGACGACGTGGTGCGTGCAAACTCGCAGCTCGCCGACGTGTGGAACTGGTTCCTCAACGAGTTCGCGGGCACGCCAGCCGCGTGGCAGACCTACCAGAAGCTCTGCCGCGGTCGCTGAGCTGCCTCCGCACCGCGCAGGGTCACCCCGAGGTCACCCTCGGTCTCGTTTGCTCACTGCTTCTTCCATTCGTTGTTCTTGCGTGAGCAGTCGAGCGACGTCAGGTCGGGATCGATCTGCACAGCGACCACGTCGCCGTCGAACGCCAGCGTGGCGTTGGTGTGGTTCCACCAGTAGCTGGCTTGCACCGTCTGCCGCTCCTTCTTGTCGCTCGCGTAGGTGACTTCGACGATGGCCGGATGCACCGCACGGCCGCGGTCCTCGATCGTCACGGTCGTCTTGCCGTTCTTGCTCTCGACGCTGCCGATGGCGTGGTCGAGTTGCCATGCCTCGAAGAACCACGTGCGAAAGTAGGGCTCGAGGTCGACGCCTGCGACGTCGGAGAGCGTGCGGAAGAAGTCGTACGGCTGCGGGTGCTTGAAGGCCCAATCGGCGGCGTAGCGGCGGAACGCCGCGAAGAACGTGTCGTCGCCGAGCAGGCCTCGCAGTTGGTGCAGGATCGCGGCGGTCTTGCCGTAGCTGGCGAAGCTGAAGTTGTCGTCGCCGTAGGTATCGGCGTGGCGCATGCAGACGACGTCGCCGCCGCGGCTCACGGTGTTGGCATATTGCAGGATGGAACCGCGTGCCCCGTTCTTGCGGTCCGTGAAGTCGTCGCGGCATAGCGTCGTCCAGAACGACGTGAAGCCCTCGTCCTGCCACGCGTAGCGCTTCTCGTTGCTGCCGACCAACATCGGGAACCACATGTGGATCAGTTCGTGCGCGATCGTGCCGGCCGGGTTGCGCCCGCCGATGATCGTCATCATCGGATACTCCATGCCGCCGCCGATGATGCCTTCGCACGCGGTCATGTGCGGCCAGGGGTAGGGATGCACGTGCGCCGACATGTACTCGATGGTGTGGCGCGCGTACTCGACGCCGCGCACCCAGTCACCTGAGTTGGTCTCGTAGACGGCGTGGATCATCGCCGTGCCGTTCTTGCCGGGCCCGTGCTTGTCGGCGATGTCGGCGCGCGTCGCATCCCAGACATAGGTCTTGCCGAGGCTCACGGCGCAGTCGCGCACGTTGTCAGCGTGGAACTTCCAGGTCAGCTTGCCTGACGCGGAGGTCGCAGTGGCCGCGGCCGCCTCGAGGTCTTGCTTGTCGACGATGTGCACGATGTCCCGCGTGCTCGCGGCGGTGGCGAGTGCTGTGCGCGCTTTCTCGGTCAAGACCTCGTCGGCGTTCTGCAGCTCGCCAGTCGCGCGCACGAGGTAGCCAACCGGTGCCGTGATCGCGACGTCGTAGTCGGCGTAGCCCATGTAGAACTCACCGTTGCCGCGGTAGCGCTCGGCGACCCAGCCGTCGACGTCGTCGTAGACCGCAAACTGCGGATACCAGTAGCCGAGGTAGAAGACGTTGTCGCGTTCGTGCCCCATGCGCGGCGCGGTGCCCGCGACCGGCACGTCGAAGGCGTAGTCGATCGACACGGTCGTCTTGTCGCCGGGCGCCAGCGGCTTCGGCAGGCGCAGGAACAGGCGCGTGTCGCGCACGTTGGCGCGGACTTCTTCGCCGTCGAGGGTCACGGTGCCGAGCTCGAAGCCGTTGGTCGGCACAATGGTGCGCGTGCGCTGCGCGTCGGCCTTCATGAGGTTCTGACGCATGTGCAGAACGAGCTGATCCAGAGGCTCAGGGGAGCGATTGTGGTAGGTCACCACGGCGGTGCCCCGCAGGCGCGCCGCGTTCGGGTCGAGGTCGACGGCGATGTCGTAGTGTGCGTAGTTGCTCCAGTACTTCGGACCTGGGTGTCCTGTGGCCGTGCGCGTGCCGTTGGCGATGGCGGCCTGGAAGCCCTGCGGCAGATCGATCGGATAGGGCACGACGCGCGCGGCGGGCTGGGTCTGGGCCTGCAGCAAGGCGGTGATCAGTGCCGGGGCGAAGAGAATGAGTGTGTTGCGTTGCTGCACGTGGGGCATTCCTCGGAACAGGGCAGAGTGTTGGAGCCGGCCCGGCGCGTCGCTGCAACTCATTCGCGACATCGTTGCGTTCGTGGGACGCGCGCTGCAGGCCACTCCGACCGCGACGTTATGTGGAGTCGACCGTCGGACGATGTCGACGATCCACGTGACGGTGCTGGGCCGGTGCCGGTTGCGTTCGCGGCGCGGGGCGCTCCACTGGGGCGCCGACCCATGAGCGAACTCGCACCCGAGCCCACCACCACCTACGTGCAGGTGGCGATCAACTTGCCGCTGCGGCGGGAGTTCACCTATGCGCTCGCGGCAGGCATGCAAGCCGCACCGGGCACGCGCGTGCGCGTCAACTTTCACGGCCGCAAACTCGGCGGCATCGTCACGGCGGTCAGCGAGACCACCGATCTGCCACCCGCCAAGGTCAAGTCGATCGAGGCCGTGCTCGACAGCGAACTGCTGCTGCCGCCGTCGCTGCTCGAGTTGGCGCGCCGCATGGCATCGACCTACGGCTGTTCGCTCGGCGAAGCGCTCGATGCAACGCTGCCGTCGGTCGCCAAGCGTCGCGGCCAACGCCGTATCCCGCACCTCGAACTGAAGGCGCCGCCGGACCTCGCCCAGCACGCCGTGCTCGAACTCGAGGACAAGCACCAGGCCCAGTCGCGGGTGCTGCGCGCGGTGCTCGAGTTCGGTGGTCCAGTGTCGATAAGCGACGTGCGCCGCCGCACGAGCACGAGCGACAGCCCTTGGCGGACGCTCGTCAAACACGGCCTGCTGCGGCGCGTGATGATCGCCGAAGACCTCGAAGAGCTCGAGCCTGCGAGCGACGAACGCGCGGTGCGCCACGACCTCAACGAACCGCAGCAGGCGGCAGTCACGAAGGTCGCCGAATCGGTCGCCAAAGGCCAACACCGGACCTTCCTGCTGCACGGGGTCACGGGCAGCGGCAAGACCGAGGTCTACCTGCGCATCCTCGAACAGGTGCGCGAACTCGGCCGCAGCGCCATCGTGCTCGTGCCAGAGATCTCGCTGACGCCGCAGACCGTCGGCCGCTTCGCTTCGCGCTTCCCCGATGTAGCGGTGCTGCACAGCGGCCTCACCGATGCGCAGCGCGGTCGGCAGTGGCAGCGCCTGCTGCAGGGCAAGTCGAAGATCGCGGTCGGGGCGCGTTCGGCGTTGTTTGCGCCAGTGCAGAACCTCGGCCTCATCGTCGTCGACGAAGAGCACGAGACGTCGTTCAAGCAGGACAGCACGCCGCGGTATCACGCTCGCGAGATGGCGATCGTGCGCGGCGAGATCGAGAACGCCGTGGTCGTGCTTGGATCGGCTACGCCGACGCTCGAATCGATCGGCAAGGCGCGCCGCGGTATCTACGAACTGTTGACCCTGCCCCAGCGCGCCGGTGCCGGCCGGCTGCCGAAGATCGTCGTGCAAGACCTGCGCTCGGAACCGAAGGAATCGCGGCGCAGCGGTGTGGTGTTGTCGCGCACCTTGCTGGTGATGATGAAGGAGCGTCTCGATGCGCGTGATCAGGTGCTGCTGTTCTTGAATCGGCGCGGTTACTCGCCGGTGCTGCTGTGCCCGAGCTGCGGCGAAGCGGTCAAGTGCGAATCCTGCTCGGTGTCGATGACGTGGCACGTGCGCCGCGGCCGCCTCGTCTGCCACTGGTGTTGCCGCGAGAAACGCCGTCCGGAAACGTGCCCGATCTGCCAACACGCGGGCATGCACGAACTCGGTGTTGGCACCGAACGGCTCGAGCACGCCGTGCGCGAGCGCTTTCCCGAGGCGATCGTGGCCCGCATGGACGCCGACACGATGGCCGAACGCGGCGCGCACGAACGTGTGCTCTCTGCGTTCCGCAAGAAACACATCGACGTGCTCATCGGCACGCAGATGATCGCCAAGGGCCTCGACTTCCCCGACGTCACGCTCGTCGGCGTCGTCTCTGCCGACACGGGCTTGTTCGTGCCCGACTACCGCGCTGCGGAGCGCACGTTCCAGTTGTTGCATCAGGTCGCCGGCCGCGCCGGTCGCGGCGAGAAGGCCGGCACGGTCGTCATCCAGACGTACTGCCCCGACAACTACGCGGTCGAGGCCGCGGCCAAGAACGACTACGACTCGTTCGTGCAGCAAGAACTGGTCTTCCGCAAGCTGACCGGCTACCCGCCGTTTGCGCGGCTGCTGCGAGTGCTTGCCGAAGCGCGCACAGAGGCCGAAGCGCAGCGACTGCTGCATAAGGCGGTGGTGCCGTTGAACGGGATCGCCGACATCGAAGTGCTGGGGCCTGCTCCCGCCGTAGTCGCCAAGGTCAAGGATCTCTGGCGTTGGCATATGCTCGTGAAGTGCTTCCAGCCGAGTTCGTTCGAGGTGGCGATGCAGGCCATCGGCACGGTTGAAGATCTGGCGACGCGCACGTGCCGCATCACACTCGACGTCGACCCGAGCAGCCTCATGTGAGAAGGTTGCGCCGGTTGGTCGGGCTCGATGGTGATCACGCCCTTCGCACCGGCAGTCCGCGAGTGTGCAGCGGTGCACCGTGCGGGAGCGCGGCCGCCTCCCGCATTGCTTGCCACCGTATGAGCCGAGCGCACTGCGCGATGCGTGCCCCCTGGCTGATGTGCCAGCGCTCGCTACCATCCTTCCCGACTAGCGCCGGGATCGCCTGCGCAAACTTCGCACATCCTCGAAACATCATGAACCAACTCTGCTCCTTGCTCGCGCTGGCTTCGTTCGCCGGTGCCCTTTCCGCCCAACAGCAGCTCCTGCTGCCGTTCAACCACCACCTCTCGGAAGCCGCAGGCCAAAGCTCTGGCGGCGGTTCGATCTTCCGCACGACGGCAGGTCGCTTCCAGGTGCTCTACGACGCCCAGAACTTCTTCAACGCGGGCGTCAACACGCCGATCACGATCAACAAGCTGCGCCTGCGCGGTGAGGACACCGAGCTGAACCACGGCGGCCAGACCTACGCCAACGTGTCGGTGCAAGTCGGCTCGACGTCGCTCTCGGCCGCGGCCGTGACGTGGAGCACGACGTTTGCGACCAACTGGCTGCCCGGCACGACGACTGCCGGCGCCGTCGGCACGATTCCGTCGCTGGTCGTGCAGCCGTCGCTCGGCACCGCGCCGAACAACTTCTGCATCGACCTCGACCTCGCGGCCATCGGCGCGCAGATCACGTTCGATCCGACCTCGGCCCAGCCCAATCTGCTGATCGAAGTGATCATGCCGACGGCGCCAATCGCAACGCTGGGCACCAATCTCAACCTGATCCTGATCCAGGACACGACGGGCAGCGCGGTCCAGCTGTTCGGCTCCTGCCGAACTGCATCGACGGCGACGGCCACGATCGGCACGACGATCAATCCGCCGGTCATCGGCGTCGAGTTCACCGGCACTGGCGGCTACAGCAACTTGAATCCCGCGCGGCTCGAGCAGTACGGCGCAGCTTGCGGTGGTTCGTGCTCGACGTTCTACCAGCTCTGGCTGCACAACGAGGCCGTTGACCTGGCGAACAGCTCGTTCACGCTGACGCCGACGACCGCCGGCACCTACGTCGTGACTCCCGGCAGCTCGGCGCCGTTCGACCCGTTGATGGTGAACGCCACTCCCACCAGCATCGGCGACGACGCCTTGGTCACGCACCCGCTGGGCTTCACGCTCAACTACCCGGGCGGCGGCAGCACGACGCAGATCAAGCCGTGCACGAACGGCTTCGTGTGGCTCGACGCCGCAATGACGAGCGCCGCTGCGAACCCCACCCTGGTCACGTTCCTGGGCAACACCTCGACGACGCCCTACACGGCGCGCCTGGCGCCGCTGTGGCACGACTTCCATGCTGGGCGCAACACGACGACGCACC
>JBDSBS010000746.1:0-5853 GCA_039921435.1 Planctomycetota bacterium
AACATAGTCCGCGCCCGTTGGAGACACCCATGAAGAACCTGCTACTGCCGGCCTTCCTCTTGCTGCCGACTCTGCTCGGTGCGCAATCCCCACTCGAGTCGACGTTCGTCGGCGGCCTCGTTCTCACGAACACCGCGCCACCGCCCGTCACGATGCTGTTCGATGTCACCATCGTGGACCCCGCCGGGGTCACGGTTCGCCAGATCGACGTGAACTGCAACCTGAGTGCTGGCAACAACGGCACGCTTGGCGTTTGGATCACGGCCGTCGGCGGCACTCACGTCGGCAACCAAGTGATCCCCGCGGCTTGGACGCAGGTCGCCACTGCCACGCGAACGCACACCGGTGGACGCACCGCGTTCGTGCTGCCGACGCCGTTCTACTTGGCGCCCGGCACCTATGGCATAGCGCTCTACCACGAAGGCGCGAACCCCGTCTACACGAACCCGGCCACTCCGGTGCCGCCGCTGCCCACGAGCTACAGCAACCTCGAAGGTACGCTCCAGATGGTCAGCGCGCGCGCACGAGGGTGCCTCGTCGGCCAACCGTTCGGCGGCACTGCGGCCGGCAACACGCCGCGCCATGCGAACGTCGCCCTGCACTACGTGTCGGGACGCGTGGCCGTCGACTTCGTCGGCACGCCGCTGCGCGGTGCTTCGCCGCTGCAGGTGCAGTTCACGAGCTACGTCGCATCGGCCAATCCCGGCGGGATCACCGCTCTGCTGTGGGACTTCGACAACGACGGCAACGTCGATTCGACCCTGCCCAACCCGACGTACACCTACAACACGTGCGGCAACTACACCGTCAGCCTGACGATGGTCGACGGCGCCGGGTCGTACAACGTCACCAAGACGAACTACGTGCAGACCGACGTCATCGTGCCGAGCTTCACGAACCAGTTGGTGGCCGCGAACACGGTGCAGTTCACGGACACTTCGTCGCCGGCCCCGCAGACGTGGTCGTGGGACCTCAACGGTGACAACGTGCCGGACTCCAACCTGCAGAACCCCGTGTTCGTCTACCCCAGCGGTTGCAGCGAAGTGAACGTCACACTGACCGTGACGCGCGCCTGCCAGCCCGCCGTCGTCTTCCAAAAGCGCATCGCCGTCGCGACCACCATCGAGACCACGTTCCAGGCCGGTCTCATCATCAGCGCCGCCGCCACGGGCGGCACGACGTTCGTCGACGCCAACGTCACGAACGCGATGGGCGTCACGATCTGCGGCATGCACGTCAACAGCAACGTTGCCGCGGCCAGCCCCGTGACCGTAAAAGTGCACCAGCGTGCGGGCACCTACTCAGGCTTCGTCGAGAACGCCGCGCAGTGGCGCCTCGTCGGCACCGGGACCGTGAACTCGCTCGGCTACGCCCAGCGCACGTTCGTGGCCTTCAACCCGCCGATCCACCTCGCTGTCGGCCTGCACGGCCTCGGCATCGAACTGGTCGGCGGTTCACCTGGCTACACCAACCTCGGCGGCGTGCAGACCTACACGAACGGCGATCTGTCGATCACTGCGGGTCTCGTGCAGCTGTCGCCGATCTTCGGCCCGGCTGCGACGTCGACGCAGTTCACGCCGCGCATTGGCAACCTGGCGTTCCACTACGCGACGACGCAGACGAACGGTGCGGCCGGTTACGGCTACATCGGTGCCGGCTGCGCGGGCACGCTGGGTGTGCCAGGCAACACCGTCACGACGCAGCCGGTGCTCGGCGGCGGGGCGACGATGGTCATCGACAAGATGCCCTTCGGCATCGGCGTCATGGCGCTCGGCACAACGCGCTTCCCGCTGCCGTTCGACCTCGGCATCATCAACATGCCGGGCTGCCCGCTGTATGCAACCGCCGACGCGACGGTGACGATCGTGGGCGCTCCGCCGACTGCGTCGCTGACGTTCCCGGTGCCGAACAACAACGTGTTCATCGGCACGAAGATCTTCACGCAGGCCCTGAGCCTCGACATCGGCCTGAACCCGTTTGGGTTCTCGATCTCGGACGCCGCTGTGATGCTGGTCGGTCTTTGATGTGAGTGATGGGCGCGAACGCGGGGACTGCTCAACGCAGCGTCGGGGACTTAGCGCAGCGCGTTTGCACCCCGCGCGGTAGTTGGCTTGCAGCAGCAGAGCGTCACGAACAGCGAACTGCCAGGCACCGCTTGCGGCAGGATCGACGTCCGTGGCGTCGACCTGTTGCCGAGCACGTCCGTGCGCGCTCGCCATTCACTTCGCCGACAAGCTCGGCGCGCTCACCGGTTCCGCACCAGGAAGAAGTCATCTTCGTTCTCGAAGATCGCATCCGGTCCGCTCGATCGCACCACAACGCGCACTCTGCCCTTGGCGTCAGCGCCGAGTTGCTCGCGAGTCAGCGTCCCGCGTCGAGAAACTCGAACCTCGGCTGCCATGGGCTCGTGCAGGTCCGTCACGGTGATGCTCGTGCGCACAAACTCGTCGCTGCCGGCGAGCAACAGCCAACGGCGCGAACGGCGGCAACCCTTCGGCGTGAAGCGACCCTCGGCGTCGGTCGTCGCGTGCCATGGCGGTGTCGCGAGCCAGACGGCCGCAGGGCCTTGTTTGCCCAAAGCCGAAGAGGCGCGGCCAAACCCACGCGTTGGCGATTGGCTTGCCGGTGTCGACCGCGTGCAGCACACCGTGCAGGTCGATCGCGTCATGCAGCTCCACGCGCAGTTGGTCGGCGGCAACCTGGTCGCCGCGAACGGACAGCAGCCCGATGCGCGCGCTGGTGGGGGCGGAATGAGCGAGCGACCTGACGCCAGACGCCCAGCAGCGCCGATCGTTGTCTTTCGCGCGAGCACGCGCGAACGTAGAGTCGGCCGCGCTCATGCACGTTCTCGCTACCTCGTTCCTCGTGCTGTGCGCGGCGGTTGCGGCCCAAGTGCCCGACCCCGCCCCAGCTCCCGCCCAACCGTTTGCACCCGATGTCACCTACGACACCAAGATCCCGACGCTCGAACAGGTCGTCGGGCACGCCATGGGCACCGAGATCTCGACCCACGCCGATGTCGAGAAGTACCTGCAGGCGCTCGCCACCGCGTCGCCTCGCATGCAACTCGTCGAGTACGGCGCGAGCTGGGAAGGGCGCCGCCTCTGGTACGCGATCGTCGGTAGCCCGACCAATCTGGCGCGCCTGCCCGAGATCCGAGCGGGTATGCGCAGGCTGGCCGATCCGCGCGGGTTGACCGAGGGCGATGGCGACGCGCTCGTGCACACGCTGGCGGCCGTCGGCTGGTTGGCCAACTGCGTGCACGGCGACGAGCCGTCGGGCACCGATGCGGCGCTCCACGTGCTCTACCACCTGCTCGCGGCGTCGAACGATCCCGTCGTCGACAGGATCCTCGACCAGTGCGTCGTGCTCGTCGACCCGCTGCAGAACCCCGATGGGCGCGATCGCTTCGTGCAAAGCACGCGTGCGGCGCGCGGTCGATGGCCCGACGCGACGCCGCTCGGCGCCGAGCACAGTCAGCCGTGGCCCGGCGGCCGCGTCAACCACGCGCTGTTCGACATGAATCGCGACTGGTTTGCGATGTCGCAGCCGGAGACCCAGGCCCGCGTTCACGCGTTCTTCGACTGGTGGCCGCTCGTCTACGTCGACCTGCACGAGATGGGGGGCAACTCGACCTACTACTTCGCGCCGCCGGCCGCGCCGGTGCACAGCGAGATCACCAAAGACCAGCGCCAGTGGTTGACTCGCTACGGCCAGAACAACGCGCGCTGGTTCGATCGCTTTGGCTTCGAGTACTTCACGCGCGAGGCCTACGACTCATTCTATCCCGGCTATGGTGAAGGATGGCCGACGTTCCAGGGCAGCATCGGCATGACGTTCGAGATGGCGAGCGCGCGCGGTATCGTGTTCCGACGCAGCGACGACAGCCTGTTGTTTTACCGCGACGGTGTGCATCGGCACTTCACAGCGTCGATGGCGACACTCGAGACGTTGGCGAGCAACCGCGAGGCGGCGCTGCGCAGCTTCGTCGGCAATCGGCTGGCTGCGACCCAACGCGGTGCGAACGGGCCGGTGCGCGCCTACCTGTTCCCCGACCGCGGCGACCGCACGCGGTTGGCGCGTCTGTGCAATCTGCTGATCGCGCAGGGCATCGAAGTGCATCGGGCCACCGGCGAGTTGCGTTGTGGCAAGGCCATGCCGTTGACTGGCGGTGCTGCCGCAGCAAAGAAGTTTCCGGTCGGCACCTACCTCGTGTCGATGGCGCAGCCTGCGAGCACGCTGGCGACCGTGCTGCTGCAACCGCACTTCGACATGGATGCGTCGTTCCTCGCCGAACAGAAGCGGCGCGAGGCGCGGCGGCTACGCACCGAGTTCTACGACCTGTCGGCATGGGCGCTGCCGCTGCTGTTCGGCGTCGAGGCGTATTCGAGTGAGGACGTCGTCGATGGCGAACGCGTGCTGCTGCGCGCCGGCGATGCTACGGCCGGTGCTCTGCCGGTGCGGGCCGAACCGCCGAAGGTCGCCTACGTCGTTGCTTGGGGCCAGAACGGCGCCGCGGCGCTGCTCGCCGAGCTGCTGCGGCTCGGCGTCAAGGTGCGCTGCATCGATCGCACGTTCCGTCTCGACGGTGTCGACTATCCGGCGGGTTCCTACGTCGTCAGGGTGCGCGATCAGGTGCAGGACCTGCATGCGCGCTTGCGCGAGCTCGCGGTGGCGCACGGAGTTTCGCCGTATTGCGCCGACAGCTCGTGGGTCGAGAGTGGCCCCGACTTCGGCAGCGGTCACTCGCTCGTGCTCCAGGTCCCCCGTGTCGCGATGGCTTGGGACCGACCGGTCAACGCCAACTCGGCCGGCTGGGTGCGCTACCTGCTCGAGCAGCGCTACGGTGTGCCCGTGACGCCCGTGCGCACGCACCAGCTCGATGCGGTCGATCTCGATCACTTCACGGTCCTCATCCTGCCCGAGAGTTCGGGCTACGGTCAGGTGCTCGGCAAGGGTGGGGCCGAGGCGATCAAGGGCTTCGTGCAGCGCGGCGGCGTGCTGATCACGTTTGGCTCGGCGACGCGTTGGCTCTGCGAGGAGAACGTCAAGCTGCTCGCGAGCGAGGCCGAGTCGCGGCTGAAGCCGAAGGGCGAGAAGGACGGCGACAAGCCGAAGGACTGCGAGAAGCCGAAGGAAGGTGCAGACAAGAAGCCCGAAGAGCCGTTCAACTACGACAAGGCGATCTTGCCCGACAAGGAGTCGCCGCCCTCGACGCCGGGGGCCATCCTCGCGGTCACGCTGGACCGCGACCACTGGCTCGCGTTCGGCTACGACGGCACGGCCAGCGTCGTGCACGATTCGGCCAACATCTTCACGCCGGTCAAACTCGACCGCGGCACCAACGTCGCGATCTACGCGCCGGCCGAGCAGCTCGTGCGGGCCGGCTTCGTCTGGGACGAGGCCAAGCGGCAACTGCCGCAGAAGGCGTTCCTCGTGCACCAGCCGCACGGCAAAGGGCACGTCGTCGCGTTCGCCGAAGATCCCAACGTGCGCGCCTTTGCCGATGGCTTGAACCTGCTGCTGCTCAACGCCGTGTTGCTCACCGCGGGGCGGTGAGGGTCGGGTTGCGCGCCGCGCCGTTCACAACGGCCGGCGCGGCAGCAGTCTCGTGTTCGAGAAGTTGTAGTTGCCGAAGTTCTGCTGCAGTGCCGTCAATACGCCTTCGTCGTAGAAGATCGTCGCAAAGTCCGAGCTGCCCTGCAGTGTCATGTTGCCCGTGCAGACGACGGCGCCGCGGATATCCGCTGGGTCGCGCATGGTGAAGTTGCCGTCGACGTAGAGCAGACCCGAGAAGTTGGAGAAGCTGCCCGGGTCGATGTTGACGTTGCCGATCAGGATCACGATGGCGTT
>JBDSBS010000747.1:0-2994 GCA_039921435.1 Planctomycetota bacterium
TCGAGGCTGGCGCCGCCGCCCGTCGACACGTGCGACAGCTTGCCGGTGATGCCGAGCTTCTCGGCGGCCGCCACCGAGTCGCCGCCGCCCACGACCGTGAACGCGCCCGAGTTTGCAACGGCGTGCGCGACGGCTTCGGTGCCCTTGCAGAACGCGTCCATCTCGAACACACCCATCGGGCCGTTCCAGACGATCGTCTTGGCTGTGCGCAGCGCTGCGACGTAGGCCTCGATGGTCTTCGGACCGATGTCCAGACCCATGAGCCCGTCGGGAATGCCGCCGGTGTGCATCGACGCGGGCGAGTCCGCCTTGAACTCGGCGGCACAAACGTGGTCGACCGGCAGCAGCAGCTCCTTCTTGGCGGCCTTCGCCTGCGCGAGTACGCGGCCCGCTTCGGCGATGAGGTCCTTCTCGACGAGCGACTTGCCGACCTTCTGACCCATCTGGGCGAGGAACGTGTAGGCCATCGCGCCGCCGATGATGAGCTTGTCGATCTTGGGCAGCAGGTTCTCGATGACGGGCAACTTGTCGCTGACCTTGGCGCCGCCGAGGATCGCGACGAACGGCCGGTCCGGTTTGCTCAGCACCCTGCTGAACGCGTCGAGCTCCTTCTGCATCAAGAGCCCCACGGCAGACGGCAGGTGCTTGCAAACGCCGCTGACCGACGCGTGCGCGCGGTGCGCGGTGCCGAACGCGTCGTTGACGTAGACGTCGCCGTTCTTCGCCAGCGCCGCAGCAAACGCCTCGTCGCCGTCTTCTTCCGCGTTGCGGAAGCGCAGGTTCTCGAGCACGAGGCAACTGCCCGCCGGCAGCGCCTTCGACGCAGCTTCGACCTCGGGCCCGATGCAGTCCTTCACGTATTGAACGGGTGAACCTAGCAGTTCGCCGAGCCGCTTGGCGACCGGCGCCATGCGCATCGACTCGACCACTTTGCCCTTCGGCCGGCCGAGGTGCGACATCAGCACGGGCCGACCGCCGGCCTTCAGAATCGCCGAGATGGTCTTCAGGCTCTCGCGGATGCGGGCGTCGCTGGTGACATGGCCCTTGTCGTCGAGCGGCACGTTGAAGTCGACGCGCACGAGCACGCGCTTGCCGGAGAGGTTGAGGTCGGTGAGTTTCTTGGCCATGGCAAGGGAGACGGGCGCCGCATCTTGCCGTGCGGTGTTCGCGATCGCCAGTGACCACCCGCAACGCATCGATGTCGGCACGACGAGGAACGACTGGGTGGTCGCGGACGTGCTGACCCTTGGCGTGGGTTTCGCAATCGACTTCGCCCTCGACGCGCACCGGGACCCGATCACCGACCCGCTGGTCGTGCGGCTCGGAGCAACCGACGACCCACCGCCCGCTGCCTGGGCACGCCCAGTCGCGCAGAGCGAGCCCATCGACCCGCCAGTCGATTGCGCGAACGAACGCAGCTTCGTCGCGAGCGTGTTCTGCGCCTTGGCGGCCCATCAGAACCGCTAGGCGACGGCGGCGCGTTGGAGACGCGAGACTACAGCTTCTCGGCGATCTTCAGGGTCAACTCGACGACGCGGTTGCTGTAGCCCCACTCGTTGTCGTACCAGCTGACGAGCTTGAAGAAGTTCTTGTTGAGCTCGATCGACGACCCGGCGTCGAAGACCGACGACGACTTGCAGTGGATGAAGTCCGACGAGACGACCTCTTCCTCGGTGTAGTCGAGGATGCCCTTCATGTAGGTCTCGGACGCGCGCTTGATCGCGGCCTTGATCTCGGTCAGCGAAGTGTCCTTCGCAGTCTTGAACGTCAGGTCGACCACGGACACCGTCGGCGTCGGCACGCGGAACGACATGCCGGTGAGCTTGCCCTTGACCTCGGGCAGTACGAGCGCCACGGCCTTCGCCGCGCCCGTCGTCGATGGGATGATGTTCTGCGCTGCCGTGCGGCCGCCCTTCCAGTCCTTCTTGGAGGGGCCATCGACGGTCTTCTGCGTCGCGGTGTACGAATGGATCGTGGTCATCAAGCCTTCGGTGAACCCGAAGCCTTCCTTCAGGATCACGTGCACGAGCGGTGCCAGGCAGTTCGTCGTGCACGACGCGTTCGAGATGATGTTGTGCTTCTTGTAGTCGATCTTGTCGTCGTTGACGCCGAGCACGACGGTGATGTCCTCGCCCTTCGCCGGTGCCGAGATCAACACCTTCTTGGCGCCCGCGGTGATGTGGCCCTTGGCCATTTCGGCGTCGGTGAACAGGCCCGTCGACTCGATGACGACCTGCACACCGAGCTTCTGCCACGGCAGCTCGGCCGGCGTCTTGGCGCTCACGACCAGGATGTCCTTGCCGTTGACCACGAGCACGTCGTGCTCGGCCTTGTCGGGTGACGACTTCTTCGATGACACCGTGCCGGCGAAACGACCCTGGGTCGAATCGTACTTGAGCAGGTAGGCGAGGTTGTCGGCTGGAACGATGTCCCCGACCGCGACGACGTCGAGCTTTTCACCGAGCAGTCCCTGCTCGACGAGTGCGCGGAAGACGAGGCGGCCAATGCGACCGAAACCATTGATGGCGACCCGGATGGCCATGGCGAGGTAAGCTCCTGTTGGTTTGCTGCGTAAAATCGGCCAAGCAGTCTACCGAGAAGCCTCCCCGAGCCAATGGACAGTTTCGCTCGCCTGCTCGACACCTGCTCCCGGTGCCTGTGCCGCTTCGAGAATCTCGTCGCGGATCGCACGGTGCTAGCGGCGGTTTCGGGGGGCACTGACAGCACGGCCCTGCTGCTGGCCCTGACGCGGTTGCGCAACGCCGGCCGCCTCAGCGGCCCGCTGCACGTCTGCCACGTCGACCATGGCGTGCGCAAAGACAGCCGGGCGACTGCCCAACACGTGGTCGCACTCTGCCAGCGGCTCGAAGTGCCCGTCACCGTGCGACGGCTGCAGTTGGCCGAGGGTCGCCTCAGCGAGGACACGCTGCGAACGGCCCGCTACGCGGCCCTGCAAGAGGTCGGCCGCGAAGTGGGTGCGGGTCTGCTCGTCAC
>JBDSBS010000748.1:0-4788 GCA_039921435.1 Planctomycetota bacterium
GACAGAAGAAGACGCCGCCCGCACGCGTGAGCTGATCCGCGACCACATCGATGTGGACGAACTCGAAATCGAGTTCCCAACTTATGTGCTGGACGAGCACTTCCTGACCAAGCTGAAGGACAAGAAGCCTGACGCGAAGGCGCTGGACATCGAGGCGATGCTGTCGTCGGAACTGCGCATCCGGCTCGATCAGGACGAGTCGTTCCGGCTGCTCTCGGAGCGGCTGCAACGCCTGATCGACGAGAAGCGCGCGGGCACGCTGGCGGGCATCGCGTTGATCGAAGAGTTTGAGAAGATGACCGATGCGGTGCGGCAGGCCGTGGAGGAAGTCAATCGCCCGATCGCACAGCAACTGGCCGTGAAGGTGAAAGCGCGAAATCCGGCGGTCACCGACGCGGTTGCCGTGGAGGTTGCGGCGGCCACGCTGGAGCTGGCCAACAAGCACTGCTTCGCGGACTGGTGGACCACTTCCACTGCAGACCCGGAGCTGACCCGTGACCTGCTGATGATGGTGGCGAAGCGGTTCTCGTCGGCGGGGCTGCTTTCCGCCGATGCGATGGTCTTCATCGGCACGCTGGTCCAGACGCTCAAGCGGCGAAGGTACCAGCCACAGGCTAATGCAGTTGGCAACCCGGACGGAGGCGACGATGCCAGCGCTGGCTGACGACGGCGCGGGCGGCAGCGTGAGCCTGCCAGACGGCCGCGCCATCGAGTTCTCGATTCGCTACTCCGCGCGGGCGCGGTCAGCGCGACTGCGCATCGGCGCCAGAGAAGGGCTGGTGGTCGTAGTGCCATCGGGCCTGCGGCGCGACAAGGTGCAGCAGATCGTGTCGAGCAAGGTCGACTGGATTGCAGCGCGCCTGGCTGAGTTCGACAAGGTTCGCCATTTGATCGCGCAGCCCGCGGCAGCGCGACCGCAGGCTTTCGATCTGCCGGCCCTGGCTGAGTCCTGGCGTGTCGAGTACCGCGAGGTCCGGCGTGCGAGCGTCGGCGCCAAGACCGACCTGCCCGGCCGCATGGTTGTCTATGGCGCCATCGACAATGTCGAGGCGTGTCATGCCGCCCTGCGACGATGGTTGGCACGTCACGCCACCGAGACGCTGTCGCCATGGCTCGAAAGCGTATCGATGCAATGCGGGCCAGCGCCCACTGACATCACGATCAAGAACCAGCGCACGCGCTGGGGAAGCTGCGCACGCACCGGCCGAATCAGCCTGAACTGCAAGCTGCTCTTCCTGCCACGGGACCTGGTGCGATACGTGCTGGTTCACGAGCTTTGCCATCTGCTGGAACCCAACCACTCCAGCCGCTTCTGGGCGCTCGTGCGAAGCATGGACCGCGCAGCGGACGCGCACCATGGACAGATGCGGGATGCTTGGAAGTTGGTGCCGGCTTGGGCACAGCGGGGCACTGGTTCAGTCCTGTAAGGCATGCCCGTTGGCGCTGTCTTCGCGCTGCGCTACTTCGATGCGCGCTGCACTTGTTGGTGCCTGGGGATGCCCCGTGGCGCTCCGGGCGCCTACCGGGCGGTTGCGCGCGGACATCGTAGTGCGCATCGTCGTCGTGTTCGAATCGTCAGGTCGCTGCGCCGAAGGTAGTACATCCGCCGAACCGACCCCGATCGCATCCGAAACAGCACGTCTCGCGCGCGGCCGGCGCGTCCGATGGCGCCGAGATCGGTGCGCAATCCGGGGGCGAAGGTCACCGACGAGCACGTGACCACGCGCGTGCGGTCATCGATCGCTGCGACCATCGCCGCGGCATCGATGGCACCATCGACCGGCTCGACCACGCGCAATTCGATCCCGAGCCGGCGCAGATGGCACCCCACGGAAGGACATTGTTCGGGTGCTCGATGTTCGGGCACAGCACCACGTTGTCGCCGCTCCGCCGCGGGGCCCTGCGACCAATGGCAATATTAAGACGCCATCACTCATTTGCGCCGAGGCTTTGTCTTCTCGCTTGCCCCTGCTTTGCGCTTGTAGCCTGCTCGGACACTCGGCTGACCGTCTTTCGGCTCGTTAACCACGACTGAGAACCTTCCATGAGCAAACTCTGCCTCGATGAGCGTCGTCGCTTGATCGGTACGAACAGCCGATCCAGCAATTGTAGTAACAACCTCGGTGATCGTCGAGATTCCGATCAGTACGCGAAACACGCGCCCACGCGTCCCGTCATCGCGGATTGCGTCGAGAGGCCGTTTCGGAACGAACGCCACATGGAAAGCGCCGGCACCAGTAGGCGCGTGGTCAAGCAGCTTCGACCCGAGCATCGGGCTCTGCTCGATCTGCATCAAGATGGTACTCAGTAGTCCGGTCTGTCCTGTCTCGGGCTCTTCAAGCTTCATGTCCGGGCACGCTGTCCACCTTTCCTTCTTGCCTCCGATCTCCACATCGACTGCCGGCCGATCGAAATTTGGCCGCACAAACTTCACAGACCCTTTAACAACCGCACGGGCGATGCGAGCCCATGGCGCCACTTCTATCGTTTCTGGAGTCACGGTCGCAATGTTTAGCTTGAGTGCTTTGTTGATGGCAGGCTTCGAAAACCCGCTCCTGGACCATAGTGCAAGTTTCGAAGTGGGGAGATCCGCGTGCTTTTGAGCCATTCGCTCAACCCAATTCACGTTCGCCTTCCTGCGCTCGTCGACCACTTCAACGCAGAGAAAGAACGCGTAACCACCAATAGTGGCTTCAGCGACGATATCAACCTCGCGTGCCACCTCCGCTCGCTTGTCCGGCAGCATCCTGGACTCGGTCACTCGCCACCCGCGTCCAAGTTCCCCATGCACTGCAAGCACTAAGCGTTGAAACAGATTCGATCTCTTAGGCATAGCCCACCGCTTATGGATCCGAAATGGCCATGATATAGCTGATGCCGGCAACGGCTGGAAGCGGCGTTCGGGCTACCGTCAGCGACAGTGTTTCTCCCACGTCAGTAGCCCGTCGAGCTCTTCCAGGCCGCCGTCGGCCTCATTGACGCGCCGATTGAAGCGGTCGAGTTCCCCTTTTGGAAGCTCTTCTTCCGTACACCACAGAAGCGAAATAGTCTGATCATATTTCCCGTAGTGCCGTGACAGCTCCCACAGGCCAGCATGCCGACAAACGGCTTCGGCACCGCCCTCACCAAGCTCCGCGAACGACGAACGCTTTCTATCCGTGAGTTCCGACGATCTTGACGGTGTCACCTTCGCCTTCGTGTGCGTCGACAAGGGCGAATCCCGCAGCGGCATCTTCGACCTGCTGCTCGGGAAGAAGATTCCCTTCATCGACGTGGGAATTGGGTTGAAGCGCAAAGATGACTCGCTCAAAGGTACGGTCCGCATGACCTACTATTCGGGCGACGACGGCCCAAAAGTGCGGGACAAGGGATACGCCGAGCTCTCGACCGCGCCAGATGATCTTTATCGTACCAACATCCAGACCGCGGAGATCAATGCACTCAACGCTGCGCTCGCGGTGACTAGATTCAAGCAGGTTCGCGGCTTCTACCTCGAAGAGCTGCCCTACCACCACGCGGTTTTCTACACACACGACCTAAAGATGATTGGTGAGTGGGAGAGCCCGTGATGAGCGCTGCGGCGCCCATCTCACGGTTTGAAGTGCGCCAGGTACACCTCATGCCGAAGGAATTGATGCCTGGGATCCTGTATGTCTCGAAGGAATTCGGAACAGCCGCGCATCTTTGTGCCTGCGGCTGCGAATCAAAGGTCCGCACGCCCCTCGGGCCGACCGCATGGTCCATGAAGCAAACGAAGCACGGCCCGACGCTGTGGCCTTCCGTCGGAAACTGGCAGAAGCCTTGCAAGTCGCACTATTTGATAATTCGCGGTGACGTTATCTGGGCCGAAAAATGGACCGAGGCGGATGTCACGGCCGGTCGTTGCGCGGAGGCGGCACGCAGGGTTGCATGCTACGACATCGAGTACGGTGATCCAGGAGTCCTGAAGAGTTTCAGACGGTGGCTAAAGAAACTCTTCCAATGACCTTCGTTGCGTTCCGCTGCCAGCGGCGCGCAGACCACCTCTGACATGGTCGCCTTACTTCACGGCGTTAGGCCCGCGACGTTCCACAGTCAAAGCGGTCACTTGTGATCGCTCCGTCCTCGGCTGCCTCATAGACGAGACACGAAAGTGCGTCACGTCAGCTTTGGGTCGAAAGCGGTCATTCGGCCGCCTTGCGATCTGTTGTCCGACAGCACAACAATGGCAAGACTGCTAGCAACATTGCCAGCGCGACCGACGCCGCGCTTCGCGGCACTATGCTGAAGGTCAACTGGGCAAACGGAGTGTTGAAGAAGTCCGAAGGCCACATGCACACACCATCAGCGCTCGATCAGTTCCACCTGTTCTTCCTGCTGGAGCGCGAAGATCGACGTATAGCCTTTCGACCAGTCCGGCGGCACCAGGCAGGGCTGCGGATCGTGATGGGCGAACAGCGCGCGCTTGCCGCGCAGGACGAACTGGTCGTGCTTCGGCTTGATCGGGTTCACCGTATACGGGAAGGCATCGGCCGAGGTCATCGTGTTGAGCAGCAGCGGCCGGCCGAGATCCGATTCGTTCTTCGGGGACGAGTGCAGCATCCGGCAATTGTGGATCGTGAGCGAGCCGGCCGGGCCGGTCAGGTAGACGGCCTTTGACAGGTCCAGCTTCGCCAGGTCGGCTTCGCCCAGGCACCCAGTCCAGTTGCCCCTGGCATCGTACTGCGAGAGCATCGGGTCGAGCAGATGGCTTTTCGGCAGCACGGCGAGCGGGCCCTGCTCCATGCCGCAATCGTACAGATAGGTGCC
>JBDSBS010000749.1:0-8341 GCA_039921435.1 Planctomycetota bacterium
CGCGACTCCTCGCGCGAGATGCGAGCACCAGCATGGATCCATCGAGTTCCCTGGCTAGCCTCTCCCCTTCCATGACGCGCCAGATCCTCGTCACCAGCGCCCTTCCGTACGCGAACGGCCCGATCCACCTCGGCCACCTCGTCGAGTACCTGCAGACCGACATCTTCGTGCGCTTCCAACGCCTGCAGGGCCACAAGGTCGGCTACGTGTGCGCCGACGACACGCACGGCACCGCGATCATGATCCGCGCGCAGAAGGAAGGCCGCACGCCCGAGCAGTTGATCGCCGCGATGACCGTGGCGCACCAGCGCGACTTCGCCGCGTTCGGCGTGTCGTTCGACCACTTCGGTTCGACCAACAGCGCCGCCAACCAGGAACTGTGCAACGGCATCTGGGCGGCGCTGCGCAAGGCGGGCATGGTCGTCGAACGATCGGTCGAGCGGCTGTTCGATCCGGTGCAGAAGACGTTCCTCGCCGACCGCTTCGTCAAGGGCGAGTGCCCGCGTTGCGGAGCGAAGGACCAGTACGGCGACAGCTGCGAAGTCTGCGGCGCGACCTACGCGGCGACCGAACTGAAGAATCCGCGCAGCGTGCATTCGGGAGCCGTGCCGGAGCTGCGCCCCAGCACGCAGTTGTTCGTCAAGCTGACGCCGCTACAGGAGTTCCTCACCAACTGGGTGCAGCACAGCGGTGCGCTGCAGGAAGAGGTGCGCAACTACCTGCTCGGCCACTTCCTCGACAAGCCGCTGCAGGACTGGGACGTGTCGCGGCCGGCTCCCTACTTCGGCTTCGAGATCCCCGACGCGAAGAACCAGTACTGGTACGTCTGGTTCGACGCACCGATCGGCTACATCGCGAGCACCGCCGAATGGTGCCAACGCACGGGCCAGCCGCTCGATGCCTGGTGGCGCAATCCGCAGTGCGAGATCGTGCACTTCCTCGGCAAGGACATCATCTACTTCCACACGCTGTTCTGGCCAGCACTGCTGCGCACCGGCGGCTTCCAGCTACCACGTCGGGTGCAGATCCACGGCTTCCTGCGCATCCACGGCGAGAAGATGTCGAAGTCGCGCGGCACGTTCGTGACGGCCGAGTCCTACCTGCAGCACCTCGAGCCGAGCTGGCTGCGCTACTACTACGCCAGCAAGCTGAGCAACAAGATCGACGACCTCGACTTCCACGTGGAGGAGTTCAAAGGCAAGGTCAACAGCGACCTCGTCGGGCGGGTCGTCAATCTCGCGAGCCGATCGGCGCGCTTCGTCGAGTCGACGGGCCTTGCTGCCACCTACCCCGACGACGGCGGCCTGTTCGCGCGCGGTGCCGGGGCCGAAGCCGCGATCGCCGCCGCCTACGAGGCGTGTGACTTCCGCGAGGCCATGCGCTTGGTCATGACCCTCGCCGACGCGGCGAACGAGTACGTCGAGCGGCAGGCGCCGTGGACCATCAAGAAGGACCCAGCGCGCGCAGCCGAGCTGCAGGCCGTGTGCACCGTCGTGTTGAATCTCTTCCACCAGCTCATGGTCTATCTGACCCCGGTGCTGCCCGACCTGGCCCACAGGGCTGGTGCGCTGCTGGGCAGCCCGATGGACCAATGGGACCTGGCTAGACAACCGCTGGTCGGCACCCGGATAGCCAAGTTCGAATACATGATGACCCGCGTCGAGTCAGCGCGCGTGCAAGCCATCTTCGCTGTCGAGCCCTCAGCGGCTGCGACAACCCCAGCGGCGCCCCATGCTGCAGCGGCGCCCCATGTTCCAGCCGCGCCAGGTGCTGCGGCGGCGCCAACCGATGACACGGGCCCTCAGAATGCCCTGGCAAAGGAGCCGCTCGCACCCGAGATCGCGATCGACGACTTCCAGAAGGTGGACCTGCGCATTGCCCTGATCGTCGCAGCGGAAGCCTTGCCGGACGCGAAGAAGCTGTTGCGGCTCACGCTGAGTCTCGGCGGGGACACGACCCGCAACGTCTTCGCCGGCATCAAGAGCGCCTACGAACCGGCCCAACTCGTCGGCCGATTGGTCGTCATGGTCGCCAACCTCGCGCCGCGGAAGATGAAGTTCGGCCTCAGCGAGGGCATGGTGATCGCCGCTGGCACCGACGGCGAAGTATTCCTGCTCACGCCCGACGCTGGCGCCAAGCCTGGGCAGCGACTGCACTAGTGAGCCCGATGGGCGGCGCTGGGACTTGTGCAGCGCCCGTCATTATTGCTGGGCAACCAAGAGGGCCGGGTAACCAAGAGGGCCGAGGCTCGCCCCGGGCAAAAGAGAGACGGGGCCAGGCTTGCACCTGACCCCGTCTCCGATTCGTTGGCGAGGGTCGTCGGACGCTGTGAGGCGCTCAACAACCCCCTGAAGGGCTACTTCTTGGCCTTCTTCTTGGTGGCCTTCTTCGCCTTCTTCTTCTTCGTGGCCTTTTTCTTGGCAGCCATTACACTCTGTCCTTGTTAGGGTTTTGGTAGGGTAAGACCGGCGGGGCAACACCGAAGTGAAGCACCGGAACTCCGGCCACAGCAGATAATCGGCAACCTCTGCTCGGGAATTCACCCGAACTCGCTTCCGAAGCTTGAGATAGTGCGTCTGCGTCAGGCCGAACAAGAAATGCGAATGTGTAGTATTTGCTGATGCTTGGCGGTGCTTGAGCCTGGTTATTGCATGCCGAGCCGAGCTGGATGGCGAGTGCGATTTTTTTGATTTTCCTTTGCGCCGACCACCAAAGCCTCTGCCGGAAACGCGTGCGGGCCACCCACGACTTCGATGCCGTGGGTGGCCCGCGCTTGCTCGACGATCGGCGATGTCAGTCGAACAACTTGTCGAGCGTCTTCTTCGCGTCGGTGCCGTACGCCTCGCCCAAACCCGGGTCATCTCCAGCGCGAGTCAGAGCATCGCGGTAGATGTCGGCGAGCTTCTTCGCAGTCTCGCCTGCATAGAGCCGCACCATCCCGACCGTCGTGCGATCATCGAACAGGATCGTCAACAGTGTGCGATCGCCGACGAGCGACAACTGAATGTTGTCGCGCTCGCCTTGGTGGAACATCGCGGTGAACTCGTCTTCACCGAGCAGGCGAGCCATCTCTCGAGTCGCCGCGAACGATCCAGCAACGAGTGCCGAGATCGTGTCGAGATCGATTGTGCGAAGTTCTCCACGCTTGGTGACAAGGTGTCCCTCCTTGTCGATGAGCAAGGCACACTTGGCGCCCGACAGCCGCAGGAACTCGGTCAGCAACTTGTCGATGCGGTCGACGTCTTCTTTGTAGAACGTCAACCGGTCGTGGCGCAGACGTTCGTTCTGCGACATGCGTTTTGGATCGGCCATGGTGCTCAGAGCAGGTTGTTGCCGAGGAAGAAGTAGGCGACGCCAGCGGCGGCTACCAACAACAGCACGGTGAGGCCGACGACGATCCCCATGCCGCCGCGCTTCTTCGCGGCCGGTGCTGGTGCCTGCCTTTGGGCGGCGGCGCGACGCGACGGAGTCCTCGGTGCAGACCTCGCCGCAGCGGGCGCAGCCGTGCGGGCCGCTGGCGCTGGCGCTGGCGCCGCAACCGGTGCGGGTCGGGCTGCTGGTGCTCTGGGTGCGGCAGGTGCCGCGACCGGCGCCGCGTGGGCTGGCTTGGCGCCCGAGGGCCGCGGCGCCGACTTGCGCGGGTTGCGGCCATCGATCTTCTCAATGCTCTCGAGCACCATCGCCGCCAGCGTCTTCAGGGTCGGAAACACGCCTTCGCCCGTGTAGGCCACGGCTTCGAAAGTGGGTACGCCGAACTTGTTCAGGCGCTTGTCCATCTCGGCGACGGGCATCGCGTTCGGCAAGTCGCGCTTGTTGTACTGGATCACGTGCGGCAGCTCGCGGATGTCTTTGCCGTACTCGGCGAGGTTCTCGATGAGGTTCGCGTAGGACTCGATGCCCTCATCGATCTTGTCCGGGTCGGAATCGGCGACGAAGATGACCCCATCGACGCCCTGCAGCACCAGCTTGCGCGTGGAGTTGTAGTAGACCTGACCTGGCACCGTGTAGAGCTGGAACTTCGTGCGCATGCCCGCGACGTTGCCGAGGTCGAGAGGCATGAAGTCGAAGAACAGCGTGCGATCGCCATCGGTGGAGATCGAGGTCAGTTCACCCTTGTTCTCCTCCGGAGCTTTCTGGTGGACGATTTCCAGGTTGGTGGTCTTGCCACTCATGCCTGGGCCATAGAAGACGACCTTGCAGTTGACTTCCTTCAGCGCGAAGTTGATCTGGACCATGGTTCAGCACACCCGTGCAACAGAACGCCGCGTGAGACCGCACTGCGCGTCCCTCGGTACTGGGCGTCCCTCGTTCGACGGCTGTTCATCGGTTGGCAACCCGTCGCCGCTTGAGTTGCCGCGACAAAAGGCAAGCGGGACGCAAGACGCGCCGCGGCAAGCGCCGGCTCAGAGACTGGGAATCAATCTGTTTCCGAGTCTCTGCATGGCCGCGTAGGCGGCCATCGAGGGCACTCTGAGAGCCTGTGTCATCGTTGTTCCCTCAGGCTCTCAGCGCGGCGACGGCCGCAACCAAAGGTTGAGTCGGCGCAACGCCGACCAGAAGAGGCCGCCGGCGCCGTTGTTGTCTGGATCTACCTACTTCCGCTTGCCAACCGCAGAATCTGTGCGTGGCGAGCGAGAACGCAGAAGTAGTAGATCACACGAGGCGGGAGGCGCGGCGGATGCGCTGTTCGGCGTCCTGGAGCTCTTTCTGCGTCTGGCTCAGGTCGGCGAACTGATCCAACAACACCACCAGGTAGGAGTCGTCGAGGCTGACGAAGACCGCCTTGCCGTGGGTGGCATGCAACACGAATCGGGAACACGCCGGCAACCCCGACTCCGCGAGACTCCGATTCGTCGTCATCAGCAAGTAGGACGTCAAGCCCGCGACGACATCGCTGCCGAATTGTGGGTCGAGCGCCTGGGCCGCGACCAGGCCATCCGCCGTGAGCACCATGGCCCCCTTGACACCGGGCGCCCGGCGCAACTCGACGACCGCATCGTGGATCTTGCTGCTCATGTTTCGTCTCCCAAGACGGAGTGCAGGGCGCCAGCGACGACCTCCTGCAACTCCGCCATCACGAGTTCCAGGTCGGCGCCATCGTCGCACTGCGCAGCGGCGAGCGCCTCGCCGTAGACGCAGATGCAGATGTGGCCGAATTCGCCGGCGATGACGCTCTTGTTCGCACTGCCGATGTCCAGCCGACGAGCAAACCGATGCGCGGCTTTCGCGACTACGCGCACGACGCGCAAGAAGGGGTCGCGACCATCCTTGATCGCGCCCTTCACCAACGCCTTGGAGCCACGGATGAACGTTGCCTTGCCCACACCGGGAATCTCCGACACCTGGGAGAGGCCATCGCGCACGCTGCCCATCGACTCGTCACCCTGGTTCTTGGGTGCGGCCGCCCACGACGGATTGACGAGGCTGCCGTGCTGTTCCACCTCGTCGAACAGCGCCGCCACAGTGCCGGAGTGGTCGTCGAGCGCGGCCGTGTACTCGAGCAGTGCGGCGAGCTCCGGATCGTTCGTATCGAGCTGCTGCAACGCCTTCAAGTGCTCTTCCGCAGCGCGCACCGCGCCGATCCGGTAGAGCACTTCGCCGAGCAGCTTGCGCGCCGGCGCTTCGTCGACACTGACCCGAACGGCTCGCTCGAGGCATCGAACGGCCTCTTGGCCGTCGCGCGCCGCCAAATCGCGATAGAAGTCCATGAGCCTGGCCTGGCCGAGAACCAGCCACGCCCCGGCATCGCCCGGAAATCGCACGTTCCACTCCTGACACGTCGCGTGCAGGGCCACGGCATCGCCGAGTTCCACCTGCAACTGAGCCAGCTCGCGATACAGCTTGGGGTGAGGCGACCGAGTCAGCTTGGCCCGCAGATCGATCGTGCGCTGGCGGCGTAAGCCGCGACGCGCGCAGTCGAGCAACAACCGCAGCTCGGTGGACTTGGGGAACAGCGACAGGCCGTCGTCGGCGACCCGCTCGGCCTTGTCGTGCATGTCCAGGTTGATGTAGACCTGGCCCAGATCGACGAACGTCGACGGACACGGCTCTTCGCTGGCGCGCTCCTCGAGCCGCCGCAGTTCCTTCCAGATCTTCATCCGTTGGATGAATTGCATTTCTTCTCCACGCGGCTTCGCTAGCGGAACAGGATCACTTCGCCACTCTCCGACGGCAGTGCAACCACGAGGTCATCGATGCCGGGCAGCCCCGGAGTCACGCCTCGATCCGAGTACTCCCAGAGCAACGACATCGAGTCGACGTTGATCGACTGCACTACGTCGTGGGCGGGCAAGTTCCTGCTCTTGGGTCGACGCAACATCACGAGGGCTCTCGAACCCTGCAAGCGAATCCCTCGCACGGGAGCGCCTTCGAGCGACAAGCGGCCGAGCACCTTGCCCGAAGCACGATCGATCGAGATGACCTGGCTGTCGGTGTCGAACACCACTACGGCCGAACTCCCCAACGCGATTTCGCCGTCGAGCAGGTTGCGGCCGAGTGGCACCGTCCACATCACGCGCCCTTCGGCGCGATCGACAGCCCGCACGGTGCCGTCGCCACAGCCGAAGTACAAGATGCCTTGTTCGCTCAACACGCGGGTCGAGATCGGCGCCTCGCTGCGCAGTACGCCGATCGTTCGCCCATCGGTGCCGTCGATCAGCAGCACCCGCCCGTCCGCAGTGCCGACGCACACCTGGCGACGGTCGATCGTCGGCGGTCCCGACGGCGGGCTCTCCAGCGCGATGGACCACATCAGTTGAGCACTCGCCTGCTCCCAACAGAGCAGCACGTTCTCCCGATCGACCACCGCCACCCTGCCCTCGCCGACTGTCAGTTCCGTTGCGGCCCCGTGTTTCAGCGCTACGGGCCAACCGGCAACTGCAACCGAAGGGGACAGCGACAAGCACTCGATCGTGTTCTCGTTGGTGACGAAGAAGACGCGGCTGTTCTGCACCACGGGCGTCGACTCGACGGAACGTAGCCCGTTGAGGTCGCGCACCTGGCTGTTGGTCCCGTCGGTGCGAGCCAACCCAAGTCGGCCTCCCCTGAGCCCGACCGCGATCCAGCCTTCACCTACACCGACACCAGTCTGCACTGCTGCCGCGAAAGAGATGCGTCGATCGGCGACGACTTCGAGCACCACGTCGACCTCGGCCTGCTTCTTGGCCTCGATGACGACCTGACGCGGTTGGAAGCCATCGAGCTGAGCTACCACGGTGACAGCATTCGCCGCATCGCACAGGATCAGTGCCGGCGTGCGCAGCGGCTGCAAACCACCTTCGACCGGACGTTCCAGTGACACTCCATCTTGCAGCAGGGTCGCGCCAGCCGGCTTGGTGACGACGAGAACCGGGATCTTGACCTGGCGAGCGCTCTTCGTGTGGTCGTAGTCGGAGTGCAACCGCACCGCAACCTCGCGAGCTCCGCGCCAATCCCCGGCCGACAAACGTCGCGTGTAGTCGGCGGCCAGTTTGTCCGCCTCCGCCAAGAAGTCTCGCATGCGAAGCCACGTGCGTTCGACTTGCTGCTCGAGCGCCCAGGCCATGTCGTCGGCGGTCCCTGCCGCTGCGACCATCTCCCGCACCTTGGTCAACGACTCCATGGACATTTCCGGCTGGCCGCCGAGGAACTGCTCCCGATGCCGCGTCATCTCGAGTCGATACTCGTCGCGGATCTTCTTGAGTTCGCTCGTCCGGGCCGCGCGTTCGGCGGTCCGGCGAGCCTCGAATCGCTGTCGCGCGGCTTCGATCTGCTGCAGTTCGCCGCCGGCCCTGGTCACGGACGTGGTCAGCGGATGGCTCGAGACGAACTCCTCGTAGCGTGCAGCGGCCCCGGCGAAGTCCTCGCGCAGCACGAGTTCGTGCACGTCGATGCGGCTGAAATCCTCTTCGGCGCGTTCGTTGTAGAACCAGTAGCCAGCACCTGACACGAGCAGCAGACAGAACAGCACGGCGAGCACGCCGAGTGTTTTCCCGCGGCGGCGCGTACGTTCGTCGAACTCGTAGAGCTTGCGCACGCGCTCGGAGACGTCGGCGCGCCCGCGATCCACGAGCAGGATCTTCTGCAAGTAGGCAACCGCTTCGAGCGGCTTGTTCTGCCGCACGAGATCGTCGGCGATCGACTCGTAGAGCTCTGCCACGCGCTTCTGATCGCCGGCCTTGACGTGCACGTTGACGAGTGCCTTCTTGAGGTCGGGGTCGTTCGGCTCGACCAACAACAGCCTTTCGAGCAACGTGCGCACCCGCTGGATGTCGCCGAACACGATCAGCAGGTCGACGAGTTCCTTGCCCTCCGCGAGCGGATCGAAGTTGGGTACCTGCACGGCCTTCTCGCCCAACGTGAG
>JBDSBS010000750.1:0-3423 GCA_039921435.1 Planctomycetota bacterium
TATACCAACGATTCCGCACATCGATTTATTTTCTCCGTCGAGTTCTTCGCATCTGCTGGCTATACGCGCACATCCGCGCGGACCGTTGCGGTGCCGCGCGACGAGCACAACCCATCATAGAGTGCCCGGTAATCTTGCACCATTCGGTCCAGGCTGAATCGTCGTTCCACGGCGCTGCGCGCAGCCCCACCGTGACGGCGGGCCGTCGCCTGGTCGTCGAAATATTGCAGGATCGCGGCCGCCATTGCACCATGGTTGGCGGGGGGCACGAGGCACCCGGTCGAGCCGTCGTCAACAAGCTCGGCATTGCCGCCGACCCGGGTCGCCACGACGGGCAGCGCGCAGGCCATCGCTTCGAGGATCGTGTTCGAGATGCCTTCGGCCAGCGATGGCAGCACGAAACAATCGAGACCCCGCATGATGTCCGGGATATCGGACCGTTCGCCAGGTAGCCATGCGAACTCCTGCAGGCCCGCCGTGCCCAGCACCGACAGTACCTCGGCGTGCAGCGGTCCCGCGCCGACCATCACCAGCCGCAACCGCCTGCCGTGCGGACGATTGTGGACGGCGCGGACAAACGCCTGCGCCAGCGTGACCTGATCTTTGACCGCCTGCATTCGTCCCACCGTTCCGACCAGCCACAAATCCGATGCCGTGAATGGGCATCCGGCAATCGGCACTCTGGCATGCGGAGCAGGTGTGAAACGACGTGTATCGACGCCGTTGTAGATCTGCTCGATGTACTCCGGTGCGATGCCGATTGCGCCATGTAAATACTGCTCGAGGTCTTTCGACAGCGCCACATACCGGGTGACAAAAGGTCGGTACAGTCGGCGCACCAGGCGGTATTTGCGATTGGACCCGTCGAGGTCGACGACATCGCGCCCGTGTTCGCCGTGGATCCGAATCCGGACGCCGGCGAGCGCCGCGGGAACGCAGGCCTCAAGCGCGGCCAGATTGCGCGTGTGAACAATAGCCGGCGCCAGCTTCCGAAACAGGCGAAATAGGTGCGGGAAGACACGATAACCGTGGCCGGCGCCCTTGTGCAATGCGACAAACTGCACGTCATCGCGCTCGATCCGCTTTTGGAATTCGGTGATATCCGTCAAGGCGACGATAACGTGCCGATAGGCGTCGACCGGCAGGTGATTGACCAGGTTTACTACGCCATTCTCCAGCCCTCCCACATCGAAACGGTATACCACGTGCACAATGCACGGTCGGTGGTCAGTGGACGAGTACTTCATAACGCAGTCTTGATCACGTGCAGCGCTGCGTCGATGGGGTCGCTCATGTCTGTCGCGAACGACTCGAGCACGGCGTGGGCCTCCTGCTCGCCGCGTTCGGCTGGTGCGTACAGGACCACCCACGCGACCGGCTCCGCTCGCCCGCGTAACGCTGCAAGCGTCTGATACAGCATGGCGGCGTAATCGTTCGAAGTCGTGCGCCCGTTCACCCAGTACCACTGCCAGACGGCGAGACGCTCGCGCTCGCGCACGACGACTCCTGTGCGCACCAGATTGCGCCCACCGTCGGCTTCGTATGTCGCGATGCCGGAGGCGACCTGCGACCATTGCCTGTTGATCGTGCGCACCAGCTGATTGGTCGATGTGATAGCTTTGGCTTCGGAAGATGGGTCGCCGAAGTACGCGATGAACAGGCCGACCCACTTGCCGTCCTTCGTGAACGTTTGTGTCCGCTCTATCGTGGCCCCCGCAATGTCGGGCCGCCAGTCAGACCCTGGCATGGATTCGGGTAACCATCCGTTGCGACCGGGGATCGCGTCAAATGCGCGCTCGCCTGCGATCGCGCCACGCGGCGTCTGTCTCACCTCCAACAACGGCCAGATCGCCGTGACCGCAAGTACCGTCAGCAGCGCAACGCATACCTGCGGGCTTGGCCATGCCAAGGCAGCGGGTGCTGGCGTGGCGGCCGCGGTTACGCGCAACGGCGGCAGGTCTTCCCGCCACCGTGCACCGATCGTGAACAGTACGACCATCACCAGGCCGAAGAAGAGCCACCCGTAGAGCAAGTGGTCGGCGCCCACCGCAATCCGGTTACCAGACAGGTGTCCGAGCATCACGATCATATAGGCGCGAATCCAGTTCGCGAGAATCGGCACCAGCACCGACGAGATGACGAACACCGCACGCCGCAGCGGTGACCGAAACGACAGGTAGGCAAACAGGCAGCCCACCATGAACGACGCGATCAGATAGCGCAGCCCGCTGCAAGCTTCCACGACCGACCACCGGCCGGTTGGAATCATGAAGAAGTTGCCCTCGCGAAACACTGGGACGCCACTCGCCCGTAGGGCCATCACCGTGACGTCGGCAGTCCATTGCACCAACGTCGGCATCATGAACTCGCCGAACGGGACCGCGAAGAACAGGAACGCCAGTGGGAACCCGAGCCTCTTGAAGGCCGGCGTTCCGAGGACCGCCCAAACCGCACATGGAACCATTGCAATCATCGCGAACTGCGCGACGCTGTTAACGTTCAATCGACTGGCAACGACCCATAGGCTTCCTATAGCGGCAACGCCAAGAAAGGCAGGAATGAACGGTTGCACTTCGATCCTGGCAATTGCGGCGCGGTCTCGCCAGAGCAGGAACAGGACAATCGGGATAATGAGGAACCCATGCGCGAATGTCTCAGAGCGCTCCCAAATGGCGGCCATCGAATACGTAGTACGTCCGTAAACGGCGAGCACCCAAACCAACAGGACGACCACAACCACGGCCGACGCCGCACGCTGTCGCTCCGCGGCCAGCGGGAGTATTCGATTCAATTGCGTGTTCATGGTCATGGGGGATGGCATCGAGCTGGTCGGTTTCGGTCGCTTGCAATGACGCGGTCAAGCAGCAACGGCGCGTGTGCAGCCGGGCACGTCGAGCAGTGCCTCAAACGGGGCCAGATTGGATGTCCATGCATAATCGGCAACAACGCGAGTCCGCGCAGCCGTGCCGATCACGGTCGCAGCCGGATCATCCATCAGTCCGACCGTCTTGCACGCAAACTCCTGCGCATCCATGGCAATTTCGAAATCCACGCCTGGCATGCCCGACAATCCCTCTGCGGCAGTGGCCGAGACGACGACTGGACGCGCCATTGCCATCGCCTCGAGCACCTTGTTTTGAATACCGCGCGCCACACGCAGCGGCGCGACTACGACGCGGGCGTGACGGAGGTAGGGTCGCACATCGGGTACCAATCCGGTGACGACAACGCGCGGCTCGTTGGCAAGTGCGACGACGGCCGCAGTCGGATGCATGCCCACGACGTAAAACCGGGCCCGCGGTCGAACCGCCACGATGGCGGGGAGAACGTCGTGCACGAACCACGACACCGCGTCGACGTTGGGCCAGTAGTCCATCGCACCGGTAAAGACGATCGCGTCCTCGTCCGACGCAAAGGGGCACG
>JBDSBS010000751.1:0-9259 GCA_039921435.1 Planctomycetota bacterium
GAGGTGGCCGACGACCTGCCATCCGCGCGTGCCGTCGAGCCGCCCCTGGGGTGCGAGGTATCCCGTCAGGAACGGCAGCAGTGCTGGCGAGCCTGGCATGCCTCCGACGATCTGGAGCAGCGCGGTCTCGGAGCCGTCGTCGAGTTCGGCCACGAAGCGATCGGCGAGGCCACGCAACGTCGCGTCGCTCTGCGTGCGCCCGAGCATCTCGCCGAGCCAGCCGCGATCGACACCGGTCAGCTTGGGCGTTCCCTCGGTCAGCAAGTGATCGACGACCGGCGCGAACCCGCCCTTGCCACGCTGCGAGTAGGTGCGCTGCATGTGGCCATCGTTGAACATGGACAGGTTCTGCTCGGGCAGTGCCACGGCCTCGACGAGCAGCACGAGGTGTTGCGCCGAGATCGTCGGTTGTGCGCGCAGCAGGGAAAGGAGCTGGTCGTGGTGCTCTTTCGTGGCGGGCAGGCGCACTTCGGCGAGGCGCGTTCGCACGGCCACGGGGTCCTGAGTCGTCACGAGCACGCTGGCTGCGGGGAACGCGACAGCGAAGTCCGGGCCGGTGCGGCGAGCGAGCACGGCGCCGCCGCCGCAAGAAGTGGCCAGCACGACCGGCAGCAGGAGGAACGAGGAGGCAGAGCGTCGGGGAAGGTTCGTCATGGCGGCGCCGCTACGCGGGGCGGCCCAGGATATCTGCTTGCGGGCCACTCGGGGCGCTGGGAGTGTACGTCACCTGCGATCGCAGCCCTCACGGTGCGTCGGACCACAGCAGGCGCCGTCGGATCTTTGCTTCGACCTGCTGCGCGAGTGCGAGCAGACGGCCGGTCGCGATCGCGTCCTGCATCGTCTTGCCGACGTCGGCTGTGTCGATAGACCACTGTTCGGCGAAGGCCTGCGCGATGACGGGATCGGTCCAAGGTTGCTCGTTCTTGCTCGCGAGCGCCAATGCGGCGACGAGATGAACCGGCTCGGCGTGTTCGGGTTGTTGCACGGCGCGATTGCTCGTGCGGGTGGCAACCGCGAACACGGGCCCGAGCATCGCCGTGATCGGTTCGAAATCGACCGTGAGCAAAGTCCGCAATACCTTCTCGTCCTGCGGCAGGCGGCGCCGCATCGACTCGACGAGTGCCCGCAGAGCCACGTGCCAACGGCGATCGCCTTGTAGCTGCGAGACGTCGGCGTCACTGGCGCCGCGACCCAGCAGAATCGCGGCTTCGGCGACGAACGCGCTGTCCGCATCGATGCGGTCGTCGAACAGCGTGCGGGAGGCCAGCAGCGTCGACGCGAGCGAGGGTGCATCGTGCAGTGCGGTGGGGCCAATCATCGCGAGGGCTCGCACCGCGGCGCGCCAACCTTCTTCGCTGCCTGCCCCGAGCGAACTCACGAACGCCGCCAACAGCCGATCGCCCGCGGGGCCGGCGAAGGCGCCGCGCGCGACGGCGAGCTCGGCGAGGTTCGCGAGCGTATCGTCGACGGCGCCGCGACAGCCGATGACGATGTCGGCGAGCAGCAGGCACGCGTTCGCGTCCGCACGTGGCCCTTCGCGCGGCCAGGGGTGGGCCGACAGGATGTGGTCCGCGTCGCGCAGCAGTGCGGAAGCCGCCTCGGAAGCGTCGATGCCGGCTGAGCGCACGAGGCCCAGTGCGGCGCGCGCGTACGGTTCGGCATCGGTCGAGTTCGACGGTTCGCGTTCGAAGGCGCGCAAGGCACGCAATGCCAGCAGGCCACCGCGGCCGTAGCCCTGCAGGTTGGCAAGGGCTTGATCCCGCACGTGGCGCGACTCGTCCCACAGGCGGCTCAGCACGTCGATGCGTTCTTCGACCGACAGCTCCGTTGCATCGGCAAGGGCGGCGAGTCCCGTGTGGCGGAGATCGGGATCCGGATGCCGCAACAGGCCGCGCGCGACATGCGGACCACGGCTGCCGTGCTGCCAGAGGGCTGCAGCGAGTTCGCCCGCGGCGGCGTCGAACAGTGTGCAGCGAAGCCAGGGTTGTGGCGGTCGCGCAACCGCGAGCCCGAGGGCCTCTTCGAGCGCTTCGGTCAGGCTCTCGTCGAGTTCCGGCTGGTCGGCGGCGGCGCTGGCGGCGACGGCCGCGGGCACGGAGCCTTGCCGCAGCATCGTGCGCATGGCGACGGAGGACGGTTGGGGTCCGAGTTGCAGTCGGTTCCAGGCAAAGCTGTAGAGCGCCGAGGTCACGTGGATGGAACAGCGCATCAGCAGGTCCTGCGCGCTCTCGCAGGCAGCCTCGTCGCCGCTCGCAGTGGCGATGCGGGCAAGCGCGCAAGCGGCCTGCTCGCGAACGGGGATCTGGCACCACTGTTCGTAGACGTGTTCGACGGCGTCGATGGCGGGCGTCGCGTCCTTCTTGCGGCGGCTCAGCGCCTGCAGCATCGCGATCACGTGCTCGGCGTCGGGAGCGCTGTCGATCGGGATGCGCAACAAAGCGGCGCGCAGCGGTAACACGCTCGCTGGACCGGCAGCATCGAGCACACGGGTTGCATGGTCGCGCCGTTCGGCATTGGCCAGATCGGCGACGGCTTGCTCGAGGGCGCTCTGCGCGGCAAGCGAGAACGCGCCGAGCGAGCAGAACGCGGCGCAAGTGAGGAAACGTCGAATCACGCGACGACGATCCTAGCGCGTCGCGAGCTCCGTGCCCGGTTGCCGCTACTTCGCCAGCATCTTGCGCAGGTTCGCGATCGTTTCGGCATCGAGTGTGTACTCGACCGGTGCTGGGTCGATCCGCGCAGCGGCGCCTTCACCAAACAGTACGTCAGCGTCGCGTTGGCCCGCAGTCGACCAGCTGCTGCCGCCGTCGGTCGATGGGTTGCTCACGCACAGCCGCAGGTGGTAGCGCCCGTTCGGCGGCGCGGGAACGGTCGCCGCGTCGTTGGCGCCGAGTGGCACGAACTGCCCGGACTGCAGGTTCTCGCGCACGACCGAACGGAACATGACGCCGAGGCGATCGCGTGGGAGGTCGGCGGGCAGGCCGAGCACGGTCACCTGCACGCGCCGCCGCGGCCCGAGCCGAATGTCGTCGCCGTTCTGCACCTCGGTGAGTTCGACGGGTTCTTTGCCAGGCGCACTGATCGTGAGGCGCGGCCCATTCTGTTTCACCGCGGCGATGTCGAGCCAGCCTCCTGCATCGGACGGGCCCATACTGAAGCTGTCCGAGAGGCCGCGATACTCCACCCGCGCGCCGGCGATCGGCACACCCTGGTCGTCGATCACGCGCATTCGGCACGCGCGCACGACATCGCTGAGGTCGAGGCCAGTGAGGCGCGGATCCTGTCGCCCTTCGCCGACCGGGACCTCGATGCCGTCGATGCGTCGCAGCTCGACTCCCGAGCGCAGCAGGACGAGCAGCGAACCGCGGCCGGCCGGCAACGGCCCGAGGCGGCAGACGTCGCCGGGTGGGCCCGTCCATTCGCAGCGCTGCAGATCGAGTGCGCGCCGTTGCCCCGTGGCATCGACGAAGGCGAACGGCAGCATGAAGTGAGGAACGGCCTTCATGTCGTGCAGCGTCAGTTCGAGGAAACCTTTGCTCGGTTCGGGCAGGCTCAGTGTCACTTCGCTGCCGAGTGCCAGCGGTGCCGACGGCTCGCCGCGCACCGCGTCGCGCCCGTTGCCGAGCGATGCGGCGGCGATCGTTCGAACTGGCGCACCGTGCTCGCCGCGAAACACGGGACCGACGAACTCGAACGAACCATCGGCCTGACTCCACAGTCGCTGCTGCCGTATGCACCCGCTGTCGCGCTCGGCCTCGATGTCGACGTTTGCGTTCGGCACGGGTTGGCCCTTTGCGTCGACGACGCGACCGCGCAGCACCGGCTCGTGTGGCGCGAGTCCGATGACGCCGAGCGAGTGATCCGCGGTCAGCGGGCGGTCGACGACGACGCTCACGGACCAGCCGCGCGCGGGCTGCAGGGGTGGGTTCTGGGTCACGTCGACGTCGACGCGCAGCAAGCGTTCGCCGCGCAGCGGACCCGACAGCGAGCACAGCACGTGGCCGTCGCTGTCGATCGACGGTGAGGCCGAAAACGCGCCGGCGTCGGTGTGCACGAGCATCAGCAGTTGGCACTGTTGCAGGTCGGCGCCCACCGCGGTGACTTGGAATGTCAGCTTCGGACACGCGGGGTTGGTCTCGATCTCGACGAACACGATCTCGCCAGCTGATCGTGGTGCGGCGGCCTCGAACGGTGTGGACACATCGCCCGAGCGCACGCGCCCCCGCAGCACCTGGCCCAGCGCCACCGGGCCGAACTCGACGCCGCGACTCTCGATTGGGCTCCCGCGGACCTCCAGGCTGCATGCTCGCGGCGCGTGCACGTTCGCCCCGTTCACGGTCGTCGGCGCAGGTTTGCCATCGCGCAGCATTCGCACGCGCACGATGCCAAACGGCGGCACGGTCAACGTCGAGAACTTACCTGGCAGTTGCTGCGCCACGGTCGGGAACCCGTCGATCGGCCCCAACCATCCCGACGGCAGCACGGTGAGCCGCGCCGTGAAGGTCGGATCGACGCCGAACGCGGACATACCGCGCGCGTCGGTGACCGCCACGAACTCGTCGCGACCGTTCGCGTGCAGCGCCAGTGGGAAGTGCGGCAGCGCTTGCCCGGCGGTGTCGATGGCGCGCACGACGAACTGTTCGAGTCGATCGACGCGCAACAGCAGGTGGTCGGCGCCGTTCTCGAGCCGCTGGGAACGGAATGGCGCGCCCGCGAAGACCTCGCGGTCCTCGAGTTTGCCGTCGGGCAACGTCAGGGTGACGAAGCCGTCGGGGTCACTGCGCACGACTCGAGCGAAAGCGAGCTTGCGCACCCGTGGATCGACGGCGCGCGACCAGCCGTCAACGAGGGTTGCACCTTGCAGATCGCGGCCTTGCACGACGTAGACGGGCACGCCCGGCATCGGCGCATCGTCGCCGCGCAGCACGGTTCGCACCCTGACGGCGACTGGTTGGGGGTCGTGCTGCGGCTTCTCTTGCGCGGTGAGTGCCGCCAGTGCGGCGCTGAATACAGCCAGCAAGCAATGTGGAATCGTCATGACTGGGGCCTGTTCGAAGGCAACTGCTCGAAGGCTGCGCATTGTGGCATGGTCAACGCGCGCCTTGTGCAAGGGCCTCGTAAGGGTGGCCCGTCAATTGGTTGTGCGAGCCGGGCCAACGCCCACAGCGACTGGTTGCGAACCTCGGTGTCGCCGGCAAAGCTGCAGACGTGTCGGACCTCCGGCAATGCAGCGATGGCGGCAGCTCGCAAGCGGCCGATCACGTAGAGCGCACCGACCACCTGGAGCGGGCGCGGATCGTCGGCGGTGGCGACGCGCGCGAGCAGGTCGCGCAGCAGCGCCACACACTGCGCACCGCTTGCCTCGAGCACGGCCTGGGCGCGCAGTTGGCGTTCTGGATAGCCGAGGTCGACGATGGCGCGGGTCAGTTCGTCCTGGGCGACGAGCGAGCCGTGGACCAATAGCGAGAGGGCGAACGGGGGCGAGCGGTGAGGGGCGAGCACGGTGCTCCTGGGGCATGCCGTGGTGCGCGCACCGAGGGGGTGTTGAGCGCCGGAACGGTCGACTCTAGCGGACTGGTCCCGGCAGGTTGCTGCTGCCGGTGCCCGTCGGTTCTCGTCCCGGGCCGGGGTGGCCAGCGCCCCGTGCGGGCCAGGCGGGTGCTGCGTCGCAGGTGTTTCCCACACGGTGTGACAGGGCGTGCTCGCGTCCGCTCTAGTCTAGGCATTCCCTCGCCCGCCCCGTGCTCTCTCGCCTCCAGGTCTCCATGCAATACGTCTCACGCCTCCGCCCGTTCGCGGCCGCAGCGTTCCTGGCTTCATGTGCAATCGTGCTTGCGCAGGTTGCGCCACCGACCAACCACTGGGAACTGACAGCGGTCCGCAGCGGCATCTTCGCCAATCCCAACCCCGTCGAAGGGCCGGTCTGGCGCGAGTTCGTCACGATGCCCGTCGGCACGCCGTGGCTGCGGCTCTACTTCTCGCGCATCTGGCTGGCCAAGGGCAGCTACCTGCGCATCGTCTCGCTGCTCGATGGCGACGTTCAGACCCTGCACATGGAACATGTCGAGCAGTGGCAGAGCAGCAGCGCGTACTTCAACGGCAACTCGGTGATGATCGAACTCATCGCCGGTCCCGGCACGCTCAAGAATTTCGTCGAGATCGACAAGGTGATGGTGGGGGATCACGTCACCAACCAGGGCCAGCCCGACACGATCTGCGGCGGCACCGACGACCGTGTGCCATCGAACAGCCCGGCGGCCGGGCGCATCGATTCGGGTTGTTCGGGCTGGATCATCAACTCGCCAGCCACAGGTACCGATAGGCTCCATCTCTCGGCCGGTCACTGCTTTGGTGGCGGCGTGCTCGAGTTCGACGTGCCTGCCTCGCTGGCGAACTGCGGCCTCGTGCATCCGCCCGCTACCAAGCAGTTCGCGATCGACTCCGGTACGTCGATGTTCGTCAACGGCGGCATCGGCAACGACTACTGGGTCTATCGGTGCTTTGCGAACTCCACCACGGGCCTGACGACTTTCCAGACGCAAGCGGCTGCATTCACGTTGGCCACCTCCATCCCCGGTGTCGGCGCGACGCTGCGCAACTACGGGTACGGGGTCGACGGCACCAACACGAACGGCGCCCCCGCGGCGACGAGCTGCACGTGTTCGGGCGGCACTGGTCAACGCAACCAGACGCAGCAAACGCACGCGGGTCCTCTGAGCTCGTTCGGTGGTACGACAGTCACGTACTCGATCGACACCTGCGGCGGCAACTCGGGGTCCGTCGTGGTCAACGACGGCACGGGCCAGGCCGTCGCGATCCACACCAACGGCGGCTGCACGACCGGTGGTGGTAGCAACTCGGGCACCGCGGTCACCAATCCCAATCTTCAGGCCGCCATCCAGGCGATGTCCGGCGGAACGGGTGGCACGGTGCCCAACGACGATTGCGCGACGGCGTCGTCCGTCGTCGACGGCATCAACGGCCCGTACTCGAACGTCGGCGCGCTGAACTCGACGGCGCTCCCGTGCGGCAATGCCACCACGGGGCGGGACATCTGGTTCCGCTACGTGGCAACGTGTTCGGGCAGCACCACGTTCGACACGTGCTCGCCGACGCGCAACTTCGACACGGTGCTCGAAGTGCTCTCCGGCACCTGCGGCGCGCTCGCGTCGCTCGCGTGCAACGACGACAGCTGCACTCTCGGCTCCTCGGCCACCGTCTCGTTGGCCGCGGGGCAGACGTACTTCGTCCGGGTCGCCGGCTACGGTGGCGCCCAGGGTTCGTGCGATCTGACGATCACCTCGTGCAATGCGTCCGACGAGTGCGCGGGCGCAGTGCCTCTGCATCTCGGTGCCAACGGCCCGTTCGGGAACGGCGCCGCGACCAACTCCGCGCCTGCTTTCACGTGCGTGGCGTCCGCTGGCAAGGACCTCTGGTTCACCTACGTCGCGCCGCCGGCGGCCAACGTGACGTTCACCACCTGCAACGGCGGCACCAACTTCGACACCGTGATCGAGGCGTTCTCCGGCAGCTGTGGCAGTCTCGTATGGCGCGGCTGCAACGACGACGACTTCACGTGCTCCAACACCCTGCGTTCGCGCCTCAGCGTGAACACCACCGGGCCAACGACCCTGTTCGTGCGCGTCGGCGGCTACGGGTCCACGGTCGGCACGTTCGTGCTCGACGTCACCCAGTCGCCGACCAACGACGAATGTGCTACCGCGGTGGCCGTCGTCAACGGCATCAACGGGCCGTTCTCCAACCTCAACGCCACCACGTCGTTCGTCTGGCCCTGCGCGCTCGGCGGCAGCGACGTCTGGTTCTCCTACACCGCGACGTGCACCGGCATGCTGCTGGTCGATACGTGCTCTGCGGCGCGCACGTACGACACGGCGCTGGAAGTGTTCTCGGGCACCTGCGGCGGCCTGGTCTCACTCGGCTGCAACGACGACGCCTGCGGCCTCGGCTCCTCGCTGAGTGTGCCCGTCACTTTGGGGCAGAACTGCTGGATCCGCCTCGGCGGGTTCTTCGCCGGCCAAGGCCAGGCCGAACTGGCGATCGCCTGCATCGTTTCCGGCGACGAATGTGCGACCGCGACGACCATCGCCGATGGCGTCAACGGCCCGTTCACGACCGTCGGTTCGACGACGTCGGCGCCGGCGTGGGGCTGCGGCTTCAACACGAGCTGGGACGTGTGGTTCAACTACACGGCGCCGGCGACCGTGCCGGTAACGTTCTGGACGTGCACGCCGACGCGAACGTTCGACACCGTCATGGAAGTCTTCAGCGGCGGCTGCGGTGCTCTCGTCAGCATCGGTTGCAACGATGACTTCTGCAGCCTCGGTTCGCGCGTCTCGATCAATGCGACGCAAGGAACGACCTACCGCGTGCGAGTCGGCGGCTTCAACGGCGCCTTCGGGTCGTTCGACGTCGAGGTGCAACCGGGCACGGGGCTTGGTTCGATCGTGCGCAACGTGCATGGCTGCGGGCCGACGAGCATTGCGGCGACGGGTCAACCCCGCATCGGCGGCAGCATCACGACGACGCTCGGAAACTTGTCGGGCATCCCGCTGATTGGTCTCGGCCAGACGCCGTTGGCGGTGCCGTTCTGCGGTTGCACCGTCGGTCACGACTGGCTCGTATCCGTCGTCGCGAACAGCTTCGTGCTCAACGTGCCGCTGTCGGCGAGCCTGATCGGCGCCGTGGTCGCGACGCAGGGCGTCGACTTCCTCGGCTCGGGTGGCTGCCCGTCGCCGCAGTTGACGCTGACCGACACGATGGTCATCACGATCGGATGATGCGACCTGGGTCGTGCGGGTGCTGAGCCACGCGGGCGCGGCTCAGCGCTTGGTCGGCACGACGAGGTCGTCAGCCACTTGCCAATGGCTGCCGCGACTCTGGTTGCGCGGTACGAAGTGGTAGGTGCACGCACCGTCGTGATCGCGTTGGTCCGCGCCGCCGAACGGCACGACGACGAGTGCGTGGTCGCCCTTCCACCAGAACACCCCGGCGCTGAACCCGACGCCGAGCGTGGGCTTGCCCTGCGTTGTCAAGAGAACGCACAGATCGGCTTCGGCCAGCAGGCGCTTCGTCTCAGCGGAGCTCGACGGACCTTCGACCCGAGCGATCAGGCCGAAGGCGGCGAGCTGGTCGGCGTATCGGTGTCGGAGTCGTTACTCGTCGACGCGGGGCACTTGCAGCGCGAAGGGCTGTCTCGCCGCGGTCTGCTCGCGCGCGTGATCCGGCAAGGCGATCGGCT
>JBDSBS010000752.1:0-3087 GCA_039921435.1 Planctomycetota bacterium
CGCGTCATCGCCGATGCGGTCGCTCAGTTGCCACCCCAGGCGCAACCGAGCCGAGCCGCCCAGCGCGAAACCGAGGCAGGTCTTCAGGACCAGCTTGCGACCGTGTTGCGGCGTCTCAATCGCCGCAGCGAAGCCCGGTCCGCCCAGCAGCGTGCGATCGAACTGTACGACCAGCTCGCGCGCGAACACCCTGACGTCACGTCGCACGCCGACCACGAAGCGGCGGGCCTGCACTTCCTGGCTCAGCTCGCACAGGACGAAGCCGACCTGCCGAAGGCGATCGAGCTGATGTCGCGCGCCGTCGCCATCCGCGAACGGCTCGCCGAGCGAAGCCCTCAGGACCATCGTCTGCGCATGCGGTCCGTTCGTTCTCTGCTCGGCAAAGCCGAGATGGAGGTCAGCGCCTGGCAAGAAGCAGGCGGCGACAAGGCGATCGCCGAAGCAACCTATCTGCGAGCCGCGCAACGCATCGACGAACTGAATGCGACGAACGGCGACGACATCGACGTCGTGATCACGTTCGCAACGGCGCACGAGTCGTTGGCGGCGCTGCGATCCGCCGAGAGCCGCCATGCCGACGCGATCCGCGAACACCTCGTCGTGCGCGAGCTGCTCGCGAGCAAACTGGCCTTGTGGGAGAGCAATCCAGACCTGCACTACCAGCTGGCGATGGTCGACAGCAACTTGCTGCAGTCGTACTACCTCGACCAGAATCCCGCTGACGCGGTCGCTGTGGGCGAACGCGGCGTTGAGCACCTCGCGCGCGGGCTGGCGCTGGATGCGCGCCATCGGCACCTGCTCGAACTGGCTCCGTCTCTGCTTGCGCGACTGTCGACAGCGCAGTTCGTCAACGGCGAAGACGACGCCGGCATGCAGACCTTGTGGCGGCTGTGCGAGAAACCGGAGTGGGGCGCCGACGCGTGCGAAACGGGAACCTTGATGCTGGCTCAACGAATGAGCGAGGTCGAGCCTGGGTCGCCAGCGCTCGAACAACTCGAGCGACTTCGTCGGGCGCTGCGCGCGGCAATCGATGCGCGCGGCCCGCTGACGGCGGGTCTGGCCCGGCCCGCACAACGCAGTAGTTTTTCGCGCACGACGTCGCGACTGCGCGACTACGACCTGCGCGTGGCACTCGCCTGTGTGCTGAGCAAGCTCGAGGACTACGAGCAGCAGCAGCGCGTTCTCGACGAGGCGTTGCAGATCGCCGACAGCATCCCCGAGATGGCGTTCGACCGCGTGCGCAACCTCGGCGCCCAACGCACCGAGCTGGCATTGCAGCAGGGAGAGCCGGCGGCGGCGGCTCAGTGCCTCGAGGCGATGCTCACGCGCCTCGGACCCGATGGCAGCGGCTACTACGTGGCGGCGGTGCTGTTCGTGCAGTGCATGACGCGGACCGACGAGGGGCCGGAGCGCGAACGGCTCGGGGCGCGCGCCGTCGAGTGCCTTCGCCTCGCACTTGCGAAGAGCGAAGTGCCACCCGCGGCCGCGGGCCACGCGAACTTCGCGGCGCTGTGCGGGCGGGCGGACTACTTGGAACTGCTCGCGAGGTGATTCTGGTCGCGCGGCCAGCTCGAGGTCACGGTGAGATGACCTCGACGAGAATGACACTCGCGCGCAGCCCCCGACCCACACGGATCAAGAGAACGGTTCCGCCGGGCACGGTTGGCACGGGGATCGAGACCTTGCGGCCCGGCGGCACGGGATACGACCAAGACTCGGGGCCACCGGCGTTGACCTCGACGCTGGCGTCGTTCGTCCCGACCTCCACGTCAATGGTGCCTCCTTGAGAGACGGTGGACGGCGCGCGGATGCCGCCTCCCTGCGCCGAAGCACCGCCGTGGCACAGGGCCACGGCGGCGACACCGGCGGCACACGAACGCAGCGCCACCCTGCGCAGCAGCATGGGAACGTTCATTGGTATTCGAACCTCAGCACGTGCGCCATGTTCACCGAGACCTCGCCCAAAGCTTCGGCGGGATGGCCGTCGACGACCGCCATGTCCAGCGTCGGGATCGCCGCCGCGACGGTCCACTCGATGGCGTTGCTCGTGGCGAGTTGACTCCACTCGAGCCACTGCGTCGTAAACGTGATCCCGAACACTGCGACGTTGCTGGGGATCTTGACCCTCACTTCGGCTGTGGCCTGCCCGACGAGCAGAGGATGCACCTCGGGCTCGAAGACCGCGGGCACGAGCGCATCGAGCGAACTCAGGTAGAGGTTGCAGCCCGGCGAAGGCAGACCGACCGCCGTCAACGGAATCGGCACGGAGCTCGCCAGGCCAAACGCCGCGAGGCCCAGGCTGTTTGGCGGCCCATACGCCCAGAAGCGCGCGAAGGCGCCCGGCAACAGGGAACGTGTGGAGACGTAGCTCCACCGATGCTGCGCCCCGCCGTAGCTGCCGCACCCGTTGCCGCGTTCGACCACCGTGCCTTCGAGATCCTCGAACTCCGCATCCGCGACCCACCACCCGACGTTCATTCCGGCGACTGGCTGCCCGGTCACGTCGAGACAGAGCGTTCCGCCGCTGTACGCGAACGGCGTCTGAAACGGGATGCGCACGGTGTTGGCTTGAGTCCAAGCAACCGCGGGCCCGATCGCCGGCGGCGACGAGGGGAAGGTGACCGTTCCGCCGAACACCTGGACGACGTCCGGGCCGACGTTGACCGCAAACGACTGCGAACATGCGAGCGGCACGTTCGGCGAAGTCGAGACGGTCACGGTGAGGGTGGCGGCCCCACCCTGAAAGGTCTCGTTGGCAGCACTGCGCCGCAGCTCGATCGCAGTCAAGCTGTGGCCGACGAGTGCGGCCAGGTGGCTCGCACCGACCAGCGTCTGCTGGCGCACGAGGGCACCGCCGCCCGCGATCCACAGACTGCTGACCGCATCTTGGCTCGAGTAGGCGGCCGGCACGACCAGGGACTGGGGCGATTGGGCCAGGAGGGAAGCGGCGCACGACGCCGCCAGGAACAGAGCAACGCATCGATTGGTAGGCATGAATCTCTCGGGGTTGGGGAAGAACAAAACGAACCTGTTGGTAAGTGCGCGACCGGGGGCAGGCCTTCGAAGAAAAATTGGCTGCGGGGTGCG
>JBDSBS010000753.1:0-2521 GCA_039921435.1 Planctomycetota bacterium
GACGACGGGTTCGCTCGGGATCGTGGCCCCGGTCTCGCGCGCATGGTCCTTGTAGTTGAGGCCGATGCAAAACATCTTGTGCGGCCGCGCGACGCAGGGGCCGAAGCGGGTGCCATCGGGCACGGCCGGCAGGCTGGTGGCGTTCTTCTGCACGAAGGCCTGCAGGCGCGCGAGGCTGTCGTCGGCGAAGAACGAGGGCCCGAAGTCCCACCCAGGCGACGAGACGAACGACGACACATCGAGGCGTTTGCCATCGGGCAGCAACACGGCGGGACGTTCTTTGCCCTTGGCACCAAAGCGAAATAGCAGCATCGCCATACCTCACCCGCAGAGCTTGCCGCCGTCCAGCGGGAAGGCTTGTCCGGTCACGAACCGACTCGCATCGCTGCAGAGAAACAGCGCCATCTCGGCTACTTCCTGCGGCGTGCCCATGCGGCCCATGGGCTGGTACGCGGCCAGCACGTCAAACATCTGCTGCTCCTTGCCGGGGTAGTTCTTCGCCAGGTAGGCGTCGACGAACGGCGTGTGGATGCGGGCCGGGCAGATGCAGTTGCAGCGCACACCCTGGGCCATGTAGTCGAGCGCGATCGACTTGGTCATGGTCAAGACGGCCCCCTTGGTCATCGAATAGGCGAAGCGGTCGGCGATGGCGATCAGGCTCGCGATCGAGGCCAGGTTGCAGACGACGCCGCGGGCTGTGATCAGGTGCGGCAAGGCGTGCTTGCTGCACAAGAACACGCCCTTGACGTTGACCGCGTAGAGGCGGTCGAAGTCCGCCTCCGCGGTGTTGGCGAGGTTGCCGACGTGGCCGATGCCGGCGTTGTTGACGAGCACGTCGAGCGCGCCGAAGCGTTCGACCACGCGCGCGAACGCGGTGGCGACGAGTGCGTCCTGCGTGACGTCGCACGGCACGAACTCGGCGTCGACGCCGTTCTCGCGCAAGGTCTCGACGACCTTGTTGCCGCTGCTGGCATCGAGTTCGAGCACGGCGACCTTGGCGCCGCGTTGGCCGAACAGGGTGGCGATCGCAGCACCGATGCCCGAACCAGCGCCGGTGACCGCGGCCACCTTGCCGTCGAGGCGGAACGCATCGGGAGTGGGAGTCGACATCGTTGCCTTCACTGGTTCTCGGGCCGGCCCTGGACCCAGGTCTGGTCTTGGATCGGCGCGAGCAGAGCCAGCACGGCCGCGAGCAGTTCGGGATCGGTTGCGGTTGTCGCCGCGCGCACGTTTCGTTCGAGTTCGTCGGGCTCGGCGGTGCCGCAGAGCGTCGCGGCCGGGCCAGGCAGCGAGCACGAGAACGACAGCGCGAGCTCCGCGAGTTCGACCCCGCGCGTTGTGCAGAGTTCGGCAGCGCGCTTGCACGCCGCCTTCACGTGAGCCGGGGCTGGATGCCACGCCTGCGGGCCGTGGCTCGACAGCAGTCCCATGGCGGCGGGCGAAGCGTTGAGCAGACCGATGCCGCGTTCGGCGAGATCGGGTGCGAGCGCGGACAGCGTGCGATCGAACAGCGTCGCGTGGCAGTAACTCAGCATCACATCGCACGGCACGCCGAGAGCGAGTGCTCTGCGGAAGATCGCCAGCGGCAGGCCCGAGAACCCGATCTGGCGAACCTTACCCGTAGCTTTCAGAGCGTCGAGTGCTTCGAGGCCTTCCTGCAGCGTGCGATCGAGCGCCACGAACTCGACGTCGTGCAGCAAGAAGACGTCGACGTAGTCGGTCTGCAACCGGCGCAGGCTCTCATCGAGGCTCTGGCGCAGACGCGCCGGCGAGAAGTCGAAGTCGTCGGGACCGTAGCGACCGGCCTTGGTCGACAGCACGTAGCCGTCGCGCGGCAGCGTGCGCAGCGCCTCGCCGAGCACGGTCTCGCCGCGCGTATTGCCGTAGTACGGCGACGCGTCGAACAGCGTGACGCCGAGTTCGAACGCGCGGTGCACGGTGCGCACGGCACGGCGTTCGTCGATGGGGCCGTAGATGCCGCCGAGGCTCGCGGCACCGAGGCCGAGCGCGGAGACTTGCAGGCCAGTGGTGCCGAGGGAGCGGTACAACACAGGGCGCAGTGTGCAGCGGCACTCGAGCAGCCACAAGAACGGTGCGGTCGTTCGGGCCGTTCGCTCAGCGGGCAGGCTCGGGCAACAGGCAACCTACCGCCTCGGGGTAGGGTTCGGGCACGGTGCCACCCGTGCGCGCGGTCGCGACGGCGTCGAGCAGATCGTGCTGCGTCGCGAACTCCGTGCGCGCGCCGAGTGCCTGCCATTGGTCGTCGATGCGGCCGCGGAAGGCGAGGCCCTTGTTCGTCAGGACCGCGGCCTCCGGCGTGCGCGTGATGCCGAGCGCGTGCGCCAGCCGCTGCTCGGGGTCGAGCAACACCGTGCCGGGCAGTTCGTACTCGCGCGCATGGACCTTGGCCGCGGCCGCGGTGAGGTCGGGGTCGACGTGCACGAGGAACAGGCGCACGGGTAGTTCGCGCCAGCTCGCAGCCAAATCGCGCAGCGTCGGCGCGTAGGCGTTTGCGATCGGG
>JBDSBS010000754.1:0-2953 GCA_039921435.1 Planctomycetota bacterium
GCCGCGACGAGTCTACGCGGAACGCGGCCGATCGGGCAGGGGTTCGAGTCAGGCGATCAGAGGTTGGTGTGCATCGCGCTGCAGCAAGCGTGACAACGCCTCGTCGATGGCCTCGAGCACGCGTTCGACCGCGATGTCGGTCATGCAGCGGCCGCGCGGTGTGGTGATGCAGCCGGTGCGCTGCATCGAGGCGAAGCAGCGCGTCATGCAGTGTAGGCACGGCAGGCCCTCGGCTTGCACGGGGTAGACCTTCGCGCCGGGATGTACGAAGCGTTCGGGAGTCGCGAGCGAGAACAGGGTCACACACGGCAGGCCCGCCGCCTGCGCGTAGTGGAACGGGCCCGAGTTGTTGCCGACGAACAGGTCGCACGCGGTCAGCACGGCCGCAGTCTCGCGCATCGTCAGTCTGCCGACGAGGTCGGTGCCGACGCCGAGGCGGTCCTGCTGGCCGATGCACACGACGTGCGCGCCGGCACCCTGCAGCACTTCGGCGACCTGGCGCCAGCGTGCGAGCTGCCAGTGTCGAAGGGGGTCTTGGCAGTCGGCGCACAGGGCGACGCGCGGGCGCTTTGGCAGTCGCAGCGTGGGCAACACGGCGAGGTCGTCGGGATGCAGGTGCAGCCGGGGGCGGCGGTCGCTCGGCGTGACCCCGGCGTAGCTGCACATGTGGTCGATGAGGCTCGGCATCGCTTCGAGCCTCGCGTAGTCGCCAGTCGACATGTGCGAAAACAGCTTGACCTCGACCACATGGTCGAAGCGCTGGCCGTCGCGCGCCATGCCCGTGACCAGCGGGTTGTGCACGACGTTGCCGACCTTGCCGCGCAAGAAGACGCGCGTGTTCTCTCCGAAGCGCTCGACGAGCCCCAGCGGCATCGGGTCGCTGCACAGCAGGTCGCCGAGGCCCCAGGCTCCCTGGTAGTCGACGAGAACGTCCACGTCAGGCCTGCGGTGCTTGTGGTAGTGCTGCGACCTCGGGCTGGATCGCGTCGAGTGCCTGCTCGATGCGCGCCAGGTTCTGCGCCGGCACGTAGCGCAGGATGGTCTGCCGCGCGTAGTCCACGAGGCCGAGTTCGCGTGCGACGACGAGCGCGCTGCCTACGGTCTCGATGCGCGTGACACCGCCTTCGATCGCGTGCAGCAGCGCGGCGAGACTCTGCTTCTTCTTGTGGTTCTCGTAGAGCGTGACGCCGAGGTCAGCCCACGTCTCCGGGTCGTCGCGTCCGGCGTCGCGGTACTTGCCGATCGCCGCCAGCAGCGCGTGTTCGGCTTCGACGGCGTTGCCCTGTGCGAAGAAGCGCTTGGCGACGTCGCGAATCGCCGCGGGCTGCATCCACTGCAGGTGGACGCGCGCGTCGTTCGAAGTGCGCCGGAAGATGTTGCCGTCGCGGTCGCGGAACGCGCCGTGGCCGCTGTTTTCGTGGCACGGATCGCAGTAGCCGAAGTCCGTGCAGGCGAAGAACTCACCCATCTGCGGCAACGGCCGACACTCGCCGATGGCCGTGAGGTTGCCGAACGCGTTCTTGCGTTCGGTGAGGTGGTACTGGCAGTTGTAGATCGAACCCTCGGGGTCGATGTTGACCCAGGCACTCGTGCAGTCGATCTGGTACTTGTGGTCGCGGTTGAACGCTTCGCCCATGTGCGTGCCGCGGAACTCGTTGAACTGGTAGACGAGGCCGCGCCGATCGGCGAGCTCTGTCAGCTTCTTGATGTTCTGATCGTGCTCGTCGTCGCGGAAGTGTGGGAAGCGCTGCAGGTTGACCATCGAGAAGGTAGGTGCCTCGACGATGCCCGAGTCGCGCAGGCGCTCGGCTTGCTCCATGAACCGCTCGGGCGTCATGAACTTCGGGTGGTAGGTGTGAAACCCCATCGTGAACGTCTTGCCGTGCGCGCGCATCTCGCGGGCCACGGCGTCGATGTCGAAGGTGAGGTTCGACGTCAGGTCGATCCGGTAGCCCTCGAGGTGGCTGGCGATGAACGCGAAGTCCTTGTGCAGCGACGGCTCGCCGCCCGTGAGAATCAGCGGGTGCTCCGGCCGCACCGGGAAGGCGTTGAGCGCATCGACCCACTGGCGGCCCGTCAACTCCTCATAGCGACCCCAGGGCTTGCGGCGCTGGCCGGGGATCATCTGCGGCTTCTGGATGCAGTAGTCGCAGGCGAAGTTGCAGCGCGCGGTCAGGTAGGCGACCCAGACATGGATCTCGGGGGTCGGCAGCGGGAAGCGGGCGGGTTCGGCCATTCGGGAGCTCGGCAAACTCCCGTGTCATCGGTGCTGCGTGGCTCTGTTCTTGAGGTTGGCCGTCGGTGGATGCGCCGCGGGCACGACTGCTCTCGATGGCCGATCAGATGCCGCCGACCACGCACTTCAGGCCGTTGCTCGTCAACAGGCCGAGGCCGAAGGCCGGGTTCGTCGGCGTGCCGAGGATCGCGCCTTGTACGTGGAACTGAAACCCGAAGAAGTTGGGCGTCAGCGCCGGCAGGTTGAAGGCCGTCCACGTGAAGTTCGGGCCGATGCCGAAGATGGCCGCTGGGCCGACCAAGACCTCGGGGCTGGCATTGAGCAGGCAGTTGGGTGCGCTGATTGCGAACAATGGGGTCCCGGGTTGGGTCAGGCCGACGATGCCGACGTGGAGCATTGCCGTCGCGGGGATGTTGCGGGTCGTGGCGCGGAACACCGTTGGCGCAGCGCCCTGCACTGGGAAGCCGATCGGTGTGAGCGACAGCGCGTCCTGATCGACGAGGCTCGTGAGGATCGGTGCTGGATTGCCAGCAGCCGACAGGTCGCTGGGACCCGGGTCCGAGCTCGGGCCGCCGACGGAGTAGCCGACGAGCCAGGTGTTGCCGGTGAGCGGGACTGCGCCCCAGCCCATGGTCGCGTTCCCCGTGAGGATGTCGTACGTGATCTGGATGTAGCAGGCGTCTGCGGGCGTGGTGCCGCCGAAGATGTAGACGCCGT
>JBDSBS010000755.1:0-3425 GCA_039921435.1 Planctomycetota bacterium
CGCTCGGCAGTGCGCTCGGAGCCGGCGACGAGGCCGTGTTCTCGGCGCCGATCGGCTTCGCGTTTCCGTTCGCCGGCACGACCTACACCGACGCGCACATCTGCACGAACGGCTTCCTGTTCCTCTCGAACGGCGGCCCCACCCCGGGCCCATCCGACTACACGGCAACCCAGGCCGAACTGGCCAGCGGTCCACCGCGCATTTGCGCGCTGTGGTGCGACCTCAACATCGTCGCCGCGAATGGGGCTCAGGTCTACATCGACAGCACACCGGCCAGGTGCACGATCACGTGGGACCGCGCCGTCGATTTCGGCATGACCACGCAGTTCCAGGTGCAGGTGCAGCTGCTGCCGAGCGGCGAGATACTCATCTACTACTCGGCCGGAGCGACCAACAACTCGACCTACAACTACGCCGCGGGACGAGGCATCGCCGGCGTTTCGCCGGGCGGCGGTGTCACGCTACCAGCGCCCAACGACCTCTCGACCGCCGGTAGCACCACCGACAACGTGCTGTTCGAGGAGTGGCTCGTGCAGACGACGTTCGATCTGCCGCTGCGCAGCCTGCACCTGATCCCGACCACACCGGGTTGGACCTGGATCCCGACACCGTGGAGCGGCTGTGCCACGGCCACCGACTACGGCACGGGCTGCATCAGTGCACAGGACTCGTTCTTCGAAGTCATGTCGGCGCCCGCGTTCGATCTCGCCGGGACGACGATGACGTTGCTACGCACGCCGAACGGCTACACCGCAGTCAACGGCATCCCCGGCGCCATCGTGCCGCCGACCGGCGCCGCGGTGATCATCGCCAACGCGGACGACATCGTGCAGACCGTGGCTCTCGCCTCGCCGATGCCCGTGCCGGGTGGCACGACGTCATCGCTGTCGGTCAGCTCGAATGGCAACATCGCGCTCTCGGTGACCGGCAACGGCGCCGGCTTCGCGCCTGACGTCGGCAACTTCCTCAACTTCGCACAGACATCGGTCGCACCTTCGTGGCACGACTACAACCCCGCCATCGCCGGCAGTGGCAAGATCCTCTACGAGCAAGTCGCTGGCTTCGCGTACGTCACGTGGGACAACGTCTACGTCTACAACACGACGGTGCCCGACCAGTTTCAGGTCCAGTTGGAGCTCGCGACCGGCAACGTGACCGTGGTCTACGGCGCCTTCAGCGGCGCCGGGCCTGACTATCTGGTTGGCTATTCGCGCGGCGGGCCGTCGCCGCGCCCCGAGGCCTCCGATCTCTCAGTCGCGCTGTCGGGCCCGATCCAAGTCGCCGATGTCGCCGTGCGCGGACTCACGCTGACCACCAACGGCCTGCCACTGCTCGGCAACCTGTCGTTTGGACTCAACGCGTCGTTCGTTGCCAATCTCGTGCCGCTGGCGTTCTTGTTCATCGGCGACGGCCAGCTGCCCGGCGTGGACCTCGGCTTCCTCGGCATGCCCGCGTGCCGCGCCTACACCAACGCCAACCTGACGTCCGCCACGTTTGCGGTGACGCTGCCTGCGGGTACGGGCACGCAGGGGCTGCCCATTCCGAACGCCGCAGGTCTTGTCGGCACCGTGCTGACTATGCAGGCTGTCGCCTTCTCGTTGGCGACGCCGCTCAACCTCGTGACTTCGAACGGCACGCGCATCGACCTGGGTAGGTGATGTTCTAGCATCGGACCTGACGGCGGCTGCTCTCCGCCGCAGAATGCCCACATGCTGCGCCACCTCGGACTCGCACTGCTCGCCGTCCTGTTCGTTCCTGGTGCAGCACCCGCCCAGGACCCACCTGCGAGCTTCGTCGGCGCCTACCTCGACGAAGCCCGCGGCCTGCTCGCGGCCGGCGACCTCGCAGGCGCACGAGCCGCTGTCGACCGCGCGCTCGAACGCGATGCCAAGAGCCTGCCAGCACTGCAACTTCGCGCTGAGATCGCGCAGCAGCTGAAGGACGCCGATGGCGCGGTGCACACGTGGCACCGCTGGCTCGAAGTCTTCAACGCGCGCGCCGACCGCAAGGCCCAAGACCAAGCGCGGACAGCCCAGCGCAAGGCCACGCTCGCGCAGCTCACCCCACTCGACAACGAGGCGCTGACCTGGGGCAAACTGCTCGACCAGTACGTCACCGGACTGCTCGACATCGGCAAGCAGTACCGCGGCAAGAAGGACTGGCTCGGCGCGCTCGACGTCTACGAGCACCTGTTGATCGTCGCACCCGACCACACCGACGGGCTCGCAGCGATCCAGCAGATCCGCAGCACGGGCGGCCGCGAAGTCGCGGTCGAGGACGTCTACGCGGGCGCCGATCCGACCGCGGGCTTGTCCGAAGCGGAGCTGGCGAAACTCGACGCGGAACACAGCGACTGGGACAAAGCCTTCACTGACAAGACCGAAAACTACCGCTACCGCACGAACGCGGGCTTCCTCGTGCTGAAGACCTCGGCCATCGCGATGGAGCAGATGAACGGCTTCTACCGCCGCTTCTTCCACTTCATGGAGGACGGTGGCAAGACACCCGCGATCGAGATCCGCATCTTCAAGAACCGCGACGAGTACCTGAAGCTCGGCCGCACGCCGCAGCCCTGGTCGGCCGGCCACTTCATTGGCGACGCCGTCGAGACCTACGCCGGCGGCGTCAGCGGCAAGGAGAGCGTGCGCGACATGTACCAGACGCTCTTCCACGAAGCCGCGCACCAGTTCGTCAGCATGACGGGGCCGATGGTGCCGGGCTGGCTCAACGAAGCGTACGCGTCGTTCTTCGAAGGCTGCGTGATCCTCAGCAACGGTGCCGTGAAGTGGAACCGAGTGCCACCGGGCCGCCTGTTCCCACTGGCGCAGCGGCTCGAGAACGGCTGGATGGACGGCCCTGGCGATGGTCCTAGTCCCGGCGGCGAATGGACCGAACCGCGGCAGGCGCCGACGTTCCGCACCATCGTCGAAGGTCGCTACCAATGGGGCCCACCCTGGTACGCGCCGACCTGGGGCGTCGTCTACTTCCTCTACAACTACCGCCAGGCCGACGGGCGCACCGTCTACCGCGACGTGCTGCACACGTTCTACCTGTCCTTCAAGCGCGGCCAACCGAAGGACCCCGCGGCCAACTTCGAGGAGATCGTGCTGCGCTCTGCCAAGCTCTCGCCCGTGCAGACGCTGGCCGAACTCGACCCGATCTGGCGCGACTGGATCCTGCAGCTGCGCGACCGCGAGACCGGCAAGCTCGAAGTCGGCGACGAACTGCTCCGCTTCGCCAAGGCCTCGCTCGAGCGCGGCGACAAGGACATGGCGCTCGAGTTCCTCGAAGAGGCGCGCGAACGCCGTCCCGACGACGCCGAGGTGCTGTGGCAGCTTGCTTCGCTGCTGGAGACACTGAAGAAGAAGTCGCAGGCGGCCGCGCGCTACCGCGAGTTCCGGCGCGCGCTCGAGGTGCGGGGCAAC
>JBDSBS010000756.1:0-7840 GCA_039921435.1 Planctomycetota bacterium
CGCACAAGCGATTCGAGCGAATCACCGGGGCGAGCCCTGACGAATCGCACCGTGCGATCGCGGCGGTTCGGCCCGAGCTCTTGCGCCACGATGTCCGCGGCGAGCATCGTCTTGGTGGCTGCGACCAGCGGTTGCTCGGGCGTGACCTGGCCCGGCGTCGGCAGACCAGACAAGCTCGCAGGGCGCCCCGCTTCCTTCGCCGAGGGAGCGGCAGGACCGCCCCCATCGAGGATCTGGCTCAGGCCGGGCACCTTGTCGCCTTCGCGCTTGGTTGCATCAGCTGCGCCGCCTCCGGGCTCGCGCCCGAACACGACCGCGATCACGAGGATGACGGCCAAGAAGCCCGTCACTGCATAGACCAATACCCGCTCGTTCTGCTTCATCGAATCCCTCCCAATGGCAAGGCCTGGGCCGCCGTCGTCACGACATCCAGGCTGATCACGCCCTGCAGGAGCACCCTGCAGGAGAACCCTGCAGGAGAACCCTGCAGGAGAACCCTGCACGAGAACCCGCCCGCGAAGAACCGCACCCAAACGCATCGTTCCAGTCGCGTCAGGATGACCGCCTGACGCGCGCGTATCCTAGCAACTACGTTGCGCGCGCCAAGCACGGCCCGACGATTTGCGCGCGCGAAAGCGACTTGCAGTTGTCGCTCACTGCTTCTTGGGCACTGTGTGCTCGACGATGGTGGTGTCCTTGGGCAACTCGAACTCCGCCGACGGCGGCGCCGGCGGATTGCGGAGCGGTGACAGCAATGTGATCTCGACGAGGTCACCAGCTTGATCGCGATAGGCCACGGCGCACAACGTGGCGTCGGCACTGCGCAGCGTCAGCACGAGCTCTTGCAGGCGCGCACCCACCTCGGCTGTCCTTGGTCGCAAGCGAACCTGCGCACGGGTCGCATCGGCGGGATCGGCGACGCAGGCCGACACTTCGAAGTCCCGGCGCAGGCGCGCGACATCGCCGCCGACCGCCGCAAAGAGCCCCTGCGCCAGCTCTGGACCTTCCAGATGGAACCGCTCCAACTGCTTTCGCTGCGGCCGGTAGACCTCGTAGACCGCCTCTCGCAACCGCACCACCGACTCCCGCGGCTGAGTGGCGCGGAACACCACGCATGCTGGTTCGCGCACGAACAGGAACTCGCCCCGGCTCTCGAGCGGGTCCTTGGCCAGCTTGGTCGTGCGACGCTGTACATACTGTGCGACCAGCACGGCGATCGTGCGGCTCTGCTCGGCATGCGCGGCCAGCAGCTTGTTCGCCCGTTCCAGCTGGGCTTGGTCCACCGGCGCCGCTACCGGAGTCGGTTCGGGCCGGGGCGAAGGCTCCTGCGGTGGCCCTTGCGGAACTGGGGCCTGCGCCACGAACGTTCCACCGAGCCAGAGCGACATGGCCAAAACGCTGCGTGCGCACCTTGTTGGGTTCCCGTTCATGAGCGTGCCTCCATCGGCGTTGCGGACTCGGCCCCCGCGATGCGCGGCACGAGCTGGAAGCGGCGCTGCACGCGGCCGAAGCAGAAGAACAGTTTGAGGCGCATGCGGTCGAGCCAGCCGAGGTCGAAGCCGCCAGCCAGAACCGTGGTGACGGCCTTGGTGATGCCGAAGTAGGGCCGCGGCGCAAAGAAGATGTCGCGCGTGTGCGGATCGTAGAAGCCCGTGACGAACTGCCGCACGAACTGGTAGCGCCGCTGCAGAATCTGGTCGAAACGGCGCAGCACCACAGCGCATTCGCGGGCCGGCTGCAGGTAGGCGAGCTCGGCGGCATCGGCGGCTTCGAGCCCGGACCGCAGTGCCATCAGCACGCCCGTCGAAAACACGGGATCGAGGAACGACCCGGCGTCGCCGGCCAAGAACCAGCGGTCGCCGCAGTAGCGCTCGGCCCAGTAACTGAACCCGCTCTCGACCTGGAACGCCCCCTCGCGCGATGCACCGGCCAGCAGTGCTTGGGCGGCCGGCGTCGCGGCAACGGACTCGGCGAAGATGGCGGCCGGGTCGCCCTTGCTGCGACCCTGGTAGTCGGCGAGGTCGAGCACCGCCCCGACGCTGACGATCCCATTCTTGAGCGGGATGAACCACATCCACCCGAGCTTGTGCAGCGAGACGATGCGCGTATCGCCAGCACGCCGACCGGGATCGCTCGGCACGCCGCGGAAGTGCGCGTAAATCGCCGCCTTCTTGAGTTCCTGGTCGATGACGCGCACGCCCTGCCGCTTGGCAACGAAGCCGGCTCGCCCGCTGGCGTCGATGACGGCGCGCGCGCGCACCGTCTGCGCCTGACCAGACTCGTCGAGGAAGTCGACCTCGACGCCATCCGCATCGATGCGGTAGTCGCGCGCGCGGCCCACCACGGCAAGAGCACCGCACGCCACCGCGTGCTCGAGCATCAGCGCATCGAACTCGGCGCGGTGCACCTGGAACGTGAACGGCGGATCGACGTAGCGCGACTCGGCGAAGTCGAACAGCACCGTGTGCTCACCGCAAGGTGACACGAGCCGCGCACCGAACTTCTCGACGAAGCCGGCCTTGGTCAACAGCTCGAAGCAGCCGAGCTGTTTGAAGACGCGGTCGCCGAGCGGCAGCAGCGACTCGCCGATGTGGAAGCGCGGGAAGCGTTCGGCTTCGAGCAAGAGCACCGAACGTCCCTTGCGCGCCAAGCGCGCGGCGGCAGCGGCACCCGCGGGGCCACCGCCGACGACGACGACATCACGTTCCTGGGTTGCCTGCATCGATCGCGCTCATGGTTGCGCGGCACCGCGCCGAGGGCGAGCGGAAAACGCAGCCGGACCCAACCCGGGCTTCGCCCGGAACACATGTGGGTCTCTGGCCCGCAGAATCGTGACCGTGGTTCACGATTCTGCGCACCAGAGGCTCACCCACCGAGGTCCACTCCCGACGACTTTGCGAAGGCCTGGGCCTCGGGATAGCCGGCATCGGCGTGCCGCGCGACACCGATGCCGGGATCGCAGGTGAACACGCGTTGGATGCGCGCGGCCGCGGCGTCCGTACCATCGGCCACCGTGACCTGCCCGGCGTGGATCGACTTGCCCATGCCGACGCCGCCGCCGTGGTGGATCGAGACCCAGGTCGCACCCGAAGCGACGTTGAGCATCGCATTCAGCAGCGGCCAGTCGGCGATCGCGTCGCTGCCGTCGAGCATCGCCTCGGTCTCGCGGTACGGCGACGCCACCGACCCGCAGTCGAGGTGGTCGCGGCCAAACACGACCGGCGCCTCGATCTCGCCATCCTTCACGAGCTGATTGACGGCGAGACCAAAGCGGGCGCGTTCGCCGTAGCCGAGCCACAGGATGCGCGCCGGCAGCCCTTGGAAGGCGATCTTCTGCTGCGCCATCTCGATCCAGGTGCGCAGCGACGCGTTGTCGCCGAACATCTCGAGTGCCAACGCATCGGTACGCGCGATGTCCTTGGGGTTGCCGCTCAGCGCCACCCAACGGAACGGACCACGGCCCTCGCAGAACAGCGGGCGGATGTACTCGGGGATGAAGCCCTTGATTCGGAACGCCTCGGCGATGCCGGCATCGCGCGCTTCGGCGCGGATGTTGTTGCCGTAGTCGAACGTGATCGCACCGCGCTCCTGCAGGTCCAGCATCAACGACACGTGTTTGGCGACCGTTCGCCGCGACTCGACGAGGTAGGCCTTGGTGTCGCGCTGGCGCAGCTCGTTGGCCTGCTTCACCGTGAGGCCGTCGGGCACGTAACCGACGAGCATGTCATGCGCGGACGTCTGGTCCGTCAGCATGTCGGGCACGCACTTGCTGTCGCGCACGACCGCGAGCAGTTCGGTCGCGTTGCAGCAGACGCCGATCGACCACGCGATGCCCTTCGCCTTCTGCTCGAGCGCCCTCTTCAGAGCGAGTTTCGGATCGTCGATGCGTTCGTCGAGGTACTTCGTCTGCAGCCGCTTGTCGATGCGCCAGCCCTCGACGTCAGCCGCGAGGCAGACACCGCCAGCGAGCGTCACGGCCAACGGCTGCGCGCCGCCCATGCCGCCGAGACCCGCGGTGACGACGAGCTTGCCCTTCAGGTTGCCGTCGAAGTGCTTTCTGCCCGCCGCGACGAACGTCTCGTAGGTGCCCTGCACGATGCCTTGGCTGCCGATGTAGATCCACGAGCCCGCGGTCATCTGGCCATACATGATGAGACCGAGGGCATCGAGGCGCCGGAACTCGTCCCAGTTGGCCCAGTCGCCGACGAGGTTGCCGTTGGCGATCAACACGCGCGGCGCATCGAGATGCGTCTTGAAGACGGCGGCGCACTTGCCCGACTGCACGAGCATGGTCTGGTCGGGCTGCAGCCGGCGCAGCGTCGCGAGGATTCTCTGCAGCGCTTCGGGGTTGCGCGCCGCCTTGCCGAGGCCGCCGTAGACAATGAGTCGCTCGGGATCCTCGGCGACTTCTTGGTCCAGATTGTTCTGCACCATGCGGTAGGCGGCTTCGATCTGCCAGTTGGCGCAGGTGAGCTGCGTGCCTCGGGGGGCGCGGTAAGCGGTCATCGGCGTAGCGTGGCCGCCCACCGTTGCCGGTGCAAGCGGGACACGGTGCGGGACGAAGCTGCTCGGGATGAAGCTGCGCGCGAGGAACGTGCGCGGTCCGTCGGCCGAGGTCGCGGCGTTCGGCCACACCCCGTTCGCCGGGTTTCTGTCATTTCGTGGGCTCCAAAACCCACTGCTTGTGGAGGCAAGCATGGGCACACCGCACGACATCTGGTTTCATTTCACGCACCGGCATCCGCGCCACGCGGCGGCCTGGCTGCGGTCGTGTCTACCGCCAGCCCTGGTCGCCTTGCTCGACTAGTCGACGCTGCGCCTGTGCTCCGAGCGCGTGCACGGACTCGCACTGCGGCTCGGCGTGACCGACCTCGTCTACGAGATCCACGTGCGCGACACCAACCTGCGCGTCTTCGTGCTCATCGAACATCGCAGCTTCCGCGATCGCGGCCTGCACGACCGACTCGTGCGCTACAGCGTGCACCTCGCGCACGGCACGCGGCGCCGGCGTTCGTCGGCGGTGACACCCGTGCTCGCGGTCGTTCTGTATCACGGGCCGGGCTCGCTGCAGCTCGGGCCCAGGCTGCCCAAGGCGTTGACCAAGCTCGATGCCAACGCGGCGGCGCTGATCGAGTCGCTGCAGCCGCGACTGCAGTGCCTCACCGACCAACTGCACGGTTCCACCGAAGCCGAGCTGATGACCCGCAACCTGACGCCACTCGGATTGCTGACCCACCTGAGTCTGCGCTGCCTGCCGCACTGTGACCCGGCCGAGACTCTCGCCGCGCTCGACCGCTGGGGCCCGATCCTGCGCGCGGTCGACACCGACGTAGGGCCACCCATCGGCCGCGAAGCGATCGCGAAGCTCGGGTGGTATATTCTGCACGTGACGAAGACGCCCGTCGAGGATGTGCACATGGCCCTGGAGAAGAACCTTCAACGAACCGAGAACACGTTCATGAGCACTGCCGAGAAACTGCGCCGCGAAGGTCTTGCCCAAGGCTTGACCCAAGGCTTGACCCAAGGCCGCACCGACACCCTGCTGCGACAGCTGAACCGCCGCTTCGGCCCCGTGGCCCTCGGGGTCGAAACGCGCCTTCGCTCCGCGACCTCTGCCGAACTCGATCGCTGGACCGACCGCATCCTCGACTGCGAGACGCTCGAGGCGCTGTTCGCCGACGACTGACGGGGCTGCACCTTCGCGCCCGCAACGCCAGCGACGCGCAACCAACCCTCACACGGCCAGCACACCCACCTTCTTCTCCGCTGCAGCCACGAACGTGCCGTCGAGCACCAACTGCTCCGCCACCGCCAGATCCGGCGCCAGGTAGCGATCCCCATCGAGCCACGCCACCTTCTTGCGCAGCGCCTTGTAGGCCGCCTCCACACCGACACCGGGCCGCAGCTTCTCGCCGAGATCCAAGCCCTGTGCCGCGCAAAGCAGCTCGATGCCGAGCACCTTCGCCGTGTTGGCGACCACCAGCGCCGCATGCCGCGCCGCCGTCACCCCCATCGAGACGTGGTCTTCGCGATTGGCCGACGTCGGGATCGTGTCGACACTGGCCGGATGCGCCAAGGTCTTGTTTTCGCTCGCGAGCGCTGCCGCGACCACTTGCGAGATCATGAACCCGCTCTCGAGACCGGGACTCCTCGCCAAGAACGGCGGCAAACCCGAGATGTCGGGGTTGACCATCTGTTCGATGCGGCGCTCGCTGATGTTGGCCAGGGTACTAACCGCGATCTTGAGGAAGTCCATCGCCTGGCTCACGGGCTGGCCGTGGAAGTTGCCGCCGCTCACCACGTCGCCGCCGGGGAACACGAGCGGATTGTCGGTGACCGAGTTGGCTTCGGTGACGAGCACGTCGAGCGCGTACCGGATGCCGTCCTTGCTGGCGCCGTGCACTTGCGGCGCGCAGCGCAGCGAGTAGGCGTCCTGCACTCGGTGGCAGTTGGCGTGGCTCGGCATCACCTTGCTACCTGCCAGCAGCGCGCGCAGGTTGCTCGCGGTCGCCTGTTGGCCGATGTGCGGCCGCGCCTCGTGCAAGCGCGCCTGGAACGGCTTCTCGCTGCCTCGCAACGCTTCGACCGTCATCGCGCAGGCGATGTCGGCGACCTTCGCCACGAGCATCGCCCGATGCAGCGCGAGGCAACCGATCGCCGTCATGATCTGCGTGCCGTTGATGAGTGCGAGGCCCTCCTTCTCGCGCAGCTCGAGCGGCTTTCGACGCAAGCGCTTCAGCGCCTCGGCGCCCGAGATCACCGCGTCGCCCGCATGCACTTCGCCGTGCCCGATCAGCGGCAGCGCCATGTGGCTCAGTGGCGCCAGGTCGCCCGAGGCGCCGACGGATCCCTGCGAAGGGATCACGGGCACGTAGCCGCCGTTCCACAGCGCCATCGCTTGTTGCAGGAGTGCGAGGCGCACGCCCGAGAAGCCGAGCCCGAGGTTGTGGATGCGCAGCGCAAACGCCAACCGACTCTCGTCCACCGGCAGGGGCGCGCCGACGCCCGTCGCGTGGCTCAGCAGCAGATTCTTCTGCAGCTGGGCGAGCTGGTCGTCGGGAATGCGCACGCCGGCGAGCTTGCCGAAGCCCGTGTTGATGCCGTACATCAAAGCACCCTCCTCGACGGCCGTCTCGACGATGGCGCGGCTCTGCTGAACCTTCTTGCGGCTCGCGGGCGACAGGTCGATGCGCGCACCGGGGCGGCTCAGGGCCACGAGGGTCGTGAGCGGAAGGCAGGGTTCGCCGAGCAGGATCTTGGGCACTGCGCCGAACCTAGCTGGCGCACCCGACACCAGCAAGGTCGAGCGCCGGCAAGCGCGTCAACGACCCGGTTGCCACGCCTCGAGTCGCAAGTACGGCAGCCACTCTGCGGGATCGAACGTCTCGCGCTTGGTCTTGCCACCCTCGGGGTCACCTCGGGGTCACCGATGAGTGCGATGAGCTCCGCCTCGCCGGCCGCGCGGAAGTCGGGTTCGGGATCTTCCCGTGCTGTTTCCTCGCTGGCCGCCAAAGGCTGCAGTCGGGCAGACGTTCTGCAGCCTCCGGCTGCAGAACGTTCAGCGCGACGGCGTCTCGAGCGTCAGCGGCGGTGCTGACGGCACGAGAAAGAACCGACCGATGCGCACCTGGAAGCGCTTGCCGACGTCGCGCTCGAACGTGTAGGTGCCTTCCATCGTGCCCCACGAAGTCGCGATGGGGCAGAAGCTCACGTAGCTGTAGCTCTCGCCAACGCCGAGCTTCGGATACTCGCCGGTGACGCCGCGGCCGCGCACTTCTTCGCGCCGCCCTTCGCCATCGACGATGACCCAGTGGCGCGTCAGCAACTTGGCCGGTCCAGT
>JBDSBS010000757.1:0-8162 GCA_039921435.1 Planctomycetota bacterium
GAGCTGACCGCACCCGCCCTCGATGCGGCGTTTCACGACCACTGGGCGCGGGCTTTGGTCGCCGGCGATTGGTCGCCACCAAGAGACTTCGCCGATCCGCAGATCCAGCGGTGTGACGGTTGACAACTTCGGGCTCGGCTGCACCTTTGCATGGCATGAACCGGATCGCCCACTGCTCTCTCGTGCTCGTGCTTGCCGGCATCGGGTTCGCCTTCGACCGCGTCGTCCACGACACCTGGTTGCTGACGATGCCGGCGGCCGACGGCCGGGCCAATGCGACGCTGTCGGTGCGAACCGGCATGGACTTTCCGACCAGCGAGAATGCCGTCGTCGCGGCGAACGTGACGGGGTGGTTGGTGCCCCCGACTGGCGAACGGCGGGCGTTGCCGGCGTTCCATGAAGACCCAGCCACCAAGTCGACTACATGTGCGCTCGGCCCACTTGCCTTCGGCATTCACCTGGCGGCCATCGACACGGCGCCAAAGCACATCGCGATGGGGGCGAAGAAGTTCAACGACTACCTGCTGCACGATGGTCTGCCGCACGTGCTCGCCGCACGCATGGATGCCGACGAAGAGGGCAACGACGCCACCGAGCAGTACCGCAAGTGCGCGAAGGTCATCTTCCGCGTCGGCGATGGTGCGAACGGCAGGTTCGCCGAGCCCATCGGCCAGCAACTCGAGATCGTGCCGTTGGACGATCCGACGGCCCTCGCACCGCGGTCGACGCTGCGGGTGCGGGTGCTGTTCGACAAAGCGCCGTTGGTGCGCGGCAACCTGTGCTGGGATTTGCCCGGCAACGGTGAGGATCTGGCTGGGTGTACTTGGACCGATGCGAACGGCGAAGCGCTGGTGCCGATCGCACAGCCCGGATGGATGACCGTGCGGTTGGTGCACATGACCAGGCCGAAGACTGCCAAGCACGAGTACGAGAGCTTTTGGGCCAGCTGCTCGTTCCAGGTCGGCGGCCGGTGACGCGCGCCCGGTTTTCAGTGCGGCACAACTTGCGGAGGACGACGCCGAGGTTGTGCGCGGCGACCTGCATGGGCGAACGAGTGCGCGTCGGTGCACTGGGAAGACCCCACCCTCGATGGCCGCAAGCCGGCGGTTCGGTCGGGGTCCAGGCTCGGGAAACGGGGGCGATACTTTGCAATGCAAAGTCATCCCCCCGGCGCTTGTTGCTCACGCTCAGTCGCAAGGTGCGAAGCGCGGTGAGGCGGCGATCATCGCCGGGGCACGCGCGGATCCAGCGCGGCCGGCACCTTCAGTGCTGCTTCGACTACACGCCGCCGGCGACGAACGTGCGGCGCACGCGCGGGTTGAACTCCAGGTAGGCGCAGAGCAGCCCGGCCATCAGCAGCAACCCGGCGTAGGTGATCAGCGGGCCATCGCTCCAATCGTCGTCGGTGGACGAGGGCTTTGCCGCCGCTGCACCAACGGCATCGGCAAACAACCACAGCCCCAACCAGAGCATCGACAGGCGTGGGAACAGGATGTGGCGGCGCCCCTGCAACCAGAGCACGCCGAGCCCGCAGAGGCCGCACAGCAGCGTCAGGGACGATCGCCATTCGACGAGCCCGTTGACGAACGCAACCAGGAAGATGACGGGCATGATCGCCAGCAAGCCGCCGAACGCCCATTGCGGAGCCTCCTCGGCAGGTTGCAGACCCCGTTCTTGATGCAAACGATGCTGCACGAAGCAGAGATGGCCGGTGAGTGCCAGCCAGCCGATGTTCATCGCCAATTCGAGCGACACCACGAGTCCCTCGCGTTGGTGCTCCAGGGTCCACAGGAAGGAGGCGCAGGTGGACAGCAGGACCAGCAGCGGCAGCAACGTCGAACGATGCACGGTCCGGAAGCACGCGAGTTCGTAGTAGCGGCACCCGATCACCGCGGCTGGGGCGAGAAAGACCGCCGAAGGCCAGGCGTTGGCCAGGGCGATGACGAGGCAGGATGCCGACGCGACGGCCGCCGGCCGCACGAACTGCGGTCGCTCCAACGAGGCATGGTGCGCAGAGAAGCTCTGCATCGCCACGAGCGCGCGACTGCGAAGCGGCCTGATTGCGCCCACCCTGGCCCAACCGAACGATTTACTGGACATGCTCCTGCTTTGACTGACGGCGAATTGTACCCCACGAACTGCGCGCGTCGGAAAATCAAGCAGACATCCCGGACCACCGGAACCCAAGCCGGCCCGATTCTCTGCCCCGAACCGCTCGTCAAGCCGCACCTTGACGGCACGCAACCCAGGCGCTGCGCCCGACATTCCGCCCTTGCGACGCACCGATCCCGCGCGGCGACCCGTTTCTGGTCAGGGCACCACTCCCGCCATCACTCCGTCAGCGCAACGTTCATCGTCGGCGGACCCCGCGGCGCCGCGAGGGACACGGCGTGCGCAGCGGTTGCACCGTTCCGCTCGGTTGCCGGGCACGGGCCGCGCTAGCACGGGTTTTCCGTTCGCAGCGAGGCGTTCTTCGAACGTGCGCATTCGTTGGCCTCGTCGACCCTGACGGCGGCCAACCTCGGAGCGGCGCTGATCGCGCTCGGCGCGATCGAGGCGGCGCGCGAGTTGTTGCGAGGTGCCGCGGGTCCGTCGGCGCCGCCGGAGCTGCACGCGAACCTCGCGTTCGCGGAGTTGAAGACGGGACACGCCGACAAGGCGAAGGACAGTCTGCAGCGGGCGCTGGCGGCGGGGGCCGATGGGCACAATCCGCGGCTGGTGGCGCTCGAGCGGTTGGGTGGCTGAGGCGGAGAAGAAGGTGGCAGTTGCGACGCCGTGAGGGTGGTTGCGCATCATGGTGGCCAGGGGTATCCCTAGCTCGACCATGCTCTTGGCCGCTCTTCGTCGCTCTGCGTTCCTGCCCGTTCTTTGGGCAGCTGCGACCACAGCCAGTGCGCAGGAGCCATCCGACTGGTGGGCCTATCGTGAACTGCACCGCCCCGCCGCGCCTACCGTGCGGCGCACCGATTGGGCGCGCCAGCCATTCGATCCCTTCATCCTCGCCCGCCTCGAAGCGCACGGATTGTCACCGGCCCTCGAAGCCGATCGCCACACGCTGCTTCGGCGTGTCACGTACGACCTGACTGGCCTGCCGCCGACTGCAGCTGAGATCGCGGCGTTCGTCGCCGACACTTCGCCCGACGCCTACGACAAGGTCGTCGAGCGCTTGCTCGCCTCGCCGCAGTATGGCGTCAAGTGGGCCCAGCACTGGCTCGACCTCGTGCGCTACGCCGACACCGACGGCTACGAACGCGACCGCAAGAAGCCGTTCATCTGGCGCTACCGCGACTGGGTCGTGAACGCGCTCAACGACGACATGCCGTACGCACAGTTCGTGCGCACCCAGCTCGCTGGCGACGAACTGCTCGCGCCGACCACGGCCGACCTCGCCGCGACGGGTTACTACCGCCTCGGCATCTGGGACGACGAACCGACCGACCCCGAGCAACACCGCTACGACGACCTCGACGGCATCGCCGACACGACGGCGCGCGGCATGCTTGGCATCTCGATGGGCTGCGCGCGCTGCCACGATCACAAGAAGGACCCGCTGCCGCAGCGCGACTACCACTCCTTCCTGGCGTTCTTCGAGAACGTCAAGCCGTACGACAACCAGGCGCACGCGGTGCCCGTCGACGGCGCCCGCGCGCGCTTCGAGAGCGAACAGGCGACGTTCACGGCGGCTCGCCGAGATGTCGTCGAGCGCCTCGTGTATGCGGCGCAAGCGAGTTGGGCCGCGCTCGACGCGTCGGCGCAGGCGGCGAAGCAGCTCGAGGCCGAGGCCGCGGTGGTCGCGCGCTACTCGGGCGATCGCGACAGCGCGACGCAACTGCTCGACGAAGTGCACGGCCGCGATGGCCAGGTCGAAGGCCAGGTCGTGGCGGTGCCGGGTCACAAGGGCAAGGCGATGCGCTTCGACGGCGACGACTTCGTCGTGCTGCCGCGCCTCGTCGAGGACTCGTTCACCGTGTCGTTCTTCGTGCGCAGCGACCAGCTTGGGGCCGGGACTGCCAGCGACACGCATTGGTTCACGGGCACTGGGCTCGTCGACGGCGAAGTGTCCGGCGTCGTCGCTGACTGGGGCATCGCGTGGCACAGTGACGGCCGCATCGTCGCCGGCAGCGGCGCGCCCGAGGCGTTCGTCGCGTCGGGGCCGGGCCATCACGACGGCCAGTGGCACCACGTTGCGTTCACTCGCGAACGGGCGACGGGGCGCATCGCGCTCTTTGTCGATGGCGTGCGCAGTGGCGAAGCGAAGGGCAGCACGAAGCGACTCGAAGCGCCGCCGCGGCTCGTCGTCGGGCGCTCGCAACCAGGTGGGCGCGGCTTCCGCGGCGATCTCGACGAACTGACGTTCTACTCGCGGGCGCTGTCGGCCGCCGAAGTCGCGTGTCTTGCACTCGACCTGCCCGGCGGCCTCGCGGCGGCATCGACGTGTGAGGCGCCGGCGATCGCGCAGTTACAGCAACTGCAGAGGCCCGACCTCGCGACCGTCGAAGTGCTCGCCGTGCAAGAGTTCGGGCCAAAGGCACCCGCGGCATTCGTGCACCTGCGCGGCAACGTTCACGCGAAGGGACCTCAGGTCCTGCCAGCGTTCCCGGCCATGCTGGGCTCTGCCGTCGAGCCCGGCGCCATGCACGCGACGGACACGAGTAGCGGTCGCCGCACGGCGCTGGCGTCGTGGATCGCGGACCCAGCCAACAAGCTGACGTGGCGCGTCATCGCAAACCGACTCTGGCAACACCACTTTGGCCGCGGCCTCGTGCGCTCGAGCAATGACTTCGGCCGCCTCGGCGACTTGTCGACGCATCCCGAGCTGCTTGACTGGCTCGCTTGCGAGGTTCTCGCTCGCGGCGGCAGCCTGAAGTCCATGCACCGACTGTTGGTGACGTCGGCGACCTACCGCATGTCGAGCGACGCGGAGCCGAAGGCACTCGCCGCCGATCCCCAGAACGACCTGTTCTGGCGCTTCGATCGCCGTCGACTCACGGCCGAAGAAGTGCGCGACTCGATGTTCGCCGTCGCCGGTGGGCTCAATGACGAACTCGGCGGCCCGAGCGTGTTTCCGCCGTTGCCAGCCGCCGTGTTGGCGACGGCGTCGCGCCCCGACGAAGCCTGGGGCGAAGCGACCCCGACACAGGCGTGTCGACGCAGTCTCTACGTGCACGTCAAGCGCTCGCTGCAAGAGCCATTGCTCGCGTCGTTCGACCGCGCCGATACCGACGGAAGCTGTCCGGTGCGCTTTGCGACCGTGCAGCCGACGCAGGCGTTGATCCTGCTCAACGGCGACTTCTCGCAGCAGCGGGCGCGGGCGCTGGCACAGCGCGTGAGCGGCGAGACGAAGGGCCTGCGAGCGCAGCTCGAACTCGGTCTGCAGTTCGTCACGCAACGGCCCGCTCGGGTTGCAGACGTCGAACGACTGTGCGTTCTCGCCGCGGACCTGCGGCGCGACTTCGGCCGCACGGAGGCCGAAGCGCTGCAGCGATGCTGTCTCGTGCTGTTGAACTGCAACGAGTTCCTCTTCGTCGACTAGCCCCGTCAGGTCCTGAGCTCTGGCCCCGACGGCATGCTGCGCGATCTGCTCGCGTGATTGCGTGCGGCTTCAGGCCCGTTCCATCCACACGATGCCCGAGAACCGCCGGAACTGCTCCCGCTTCCTCTCGCCGCCGAGCTTGCCGAGCAGGTTCCACAACCAGGCCAGTCGAACCGTGCGCCGGAGGCGCAGCGACTCCTGCCAGGTCGAGCGGTACTCGGCTTCGCGCCAGCCGTGCGGAACGAAGAACGCGGTGCCCTCGGCCGGCCCGAAACGGAATGGCGCGTTGCCGGCCTGCATCTGCGTGCCGAGTCGCCGCTCGAGCATCTTCAGCAGAGGTGGTGAAGCGAGGTCGAACAACCACCAGCGCATCGCTTCGAACTCGTGCAGGTGTTGCGCGAGGGCCGCAACGGCTTCCGTCTCGAGGTAGACGAGCAGACCTTCGGCCATGACGAGCACCGGGCCGTGGGCCGCTGCGCGCTCGAACAGCGCTTGACGTGCCGAGTGATCGGCCAGGTCGATGCCTACCGCTTCGTACGCGCACGCGGGGGTTTCCGCGGCGAGCTGCTCCTGCTTGTAGGCGACCATCGCAGGCATGTCGGCGTCGATCCAGCGCAGTGTCCTTGGCAGTGGCAACCGCCACGGCCGCGCGTCGAGGCCGGCGGCGAGGTTGAGCACGGTCTTGCAGCCCTGCTGCACGCAGCGTTGCACTAGTTCGTCCATGACCGCGGTGCGCACGACGATCGGCCAGTCCATCGTCATGCGGCGACTCACGGACTTCAGGATCTCGGCGCCGCGTTCGCCGGCGAGGCGGCGCGCGAACGGGTCGCGAAAGATCGCGTCCTCCCGATCGGTTTCGGCGGCGCGATACATCGCCACCCAGAGGGCAGTGTCGGAGACGTTGCGCATCGGTGCGGTCATCGGAGGTTGGGGCCCTGATGCCGCGGGTAGCAATACAGCCCTCGGCGAGGATCCTGAAGAGCTCCGTTCGGGCGGCGCGTGGCTTGCACTGTTCTCGCGATAGGTTCCCGATTCTGCAGGCATCGAGTAGTCTCGCCGCTGGACACCCATGACGCACGAAGACAAGTCGTTCTGTGGGCGCACACGCCGCGAGTTCCTCTGGCAGGCCGGTGCTGGCTTCGCTTCGTTGCCGCTCGTCGACCTGCTGTCGAAGGACGGATTCTTCGCGCGCGGTGCCTCGCCGGTGCCCGGCAGCGGTGAGAGCCCCCTCGCGCCCAAGCCGCCGCACTTCGCGCCGAAGGCCAAAGCCGTCATCTTCCTGTTCATGTACGGCGGCCCGAGCCAGGTCGACACGTTCGACTACAAGCCCAAGCTCTACCCGCTCGACGGCAAGACCATCGACATCGCGACCAAGGGCCGCGGCGGCAGCAAAAACCAGGGCCGCGTCGTCGGGCCGAAGTGGGCGTTCCGCCAGTACGGGCAGTGTGGCAAGTACGTGAGCGATCTGTTTCCGCACCTCGCGCGCTGCGTCGACGACATCGCGTTCGTACACAGCATGTACGCCGAGTCGCCACTGCACGGTTCGGCGATGCTCATGATGAACAGCGGCCGCATCCTGTCGGGCGCGCCGTGCCTCGGTTCGTGGGTGACCTACGGCCTCGGCACGCAGAACCAGAACCTGCCCGGCTTCGTCGTGATGCTCGACCAGAGTGGCGGCCCGATCTCGGGCGCCAAGAACTGGAACAGCGGCTACATGCCTGCGGTCTATCAGGGCACCGTGTTGCGGCAGAAGGGCGAGCCGATCCTCGATCTCAATGTGCCCGAGGGACTGAGCAAGCCGGAGCAGCGGCGGTTGCTCGACGCGCTGCGCGAACAGAACGAAGCGCACTTGCAGCCGCGGGCCGACGACAGCAACCTCGCGGCGCGCATCGAGAGCTACGAACTGGCCTACCGCATGCAGAGCCACGCGCCCGAAGCGATCGACTTCGCCAACGAGAGCGAAGCGACCAAGCAGCTCTACGGCATGAACGACGCGCGCACCGAGGACTTCGGCAAGAAGTGCCTGCTCGCGCGCCGCCTCGTCGAACGCGGCGTGCGCTTCGTGCAGATCTACTCGGGCGGCAACCACAACGATCACAACTGGGACGCGCACGGCGACCTCGTCACGAACCACACCAAACACGCGGGTGCCACCGATCGGCCGATCGCGGGTCTGCTCGCGGACCTGAAACAGCGCGGGCTGCTCGACTCGACGATCGTCGTTTGGGGCGGCGAGTTCGGCCGGCAGCCGACCGCGGAGTACGCCGAGGGCACGGGGCGCGATCACGATTCGGCGGGGTTCACGATGTGGCTCGCCGGCGGCGGCGTGCCCGGCGGTGTCTCCGTGGGCACGACCGACGAACTGGGCTATGCCGCCGTCGACCGCCCGTTCCACGTCAAGCACCTGCACGCGACGATCCTGGCGCAGCTCGGGCTCGACCCCAACCGGCTCAGCTTCTTCCACGGTGGCCTGGCGCAGCGGTTGGTTGGCACCGAGGGTGCGTCGCCGATTCCAGAACTGCTCGCTTGAGCGAGATGCCGCGCTGGCCGGCGGCGGTTTGGTGCCACCTGCTGCAGGCCGTACGCGGGGCCGCCCGATGCTACCCGAGGTCACGTCGCGTGTTCACCC
>JBDSBS010000758.1:0-2581 GCA_039921435.1 Planctomycetota bacterium
AGTACGATGTGCGCGACGAGCGCCAGGGCAGCACCGCGTTCGTCGACGCGTTCGTCGGCGCGGGCAGCAGCCGATTGGGGACGAAGCGGAGAAACACGTTCCATGCGGAGAGGGGCCACGGGCAGGGAGGCCTCGAGGGAATTCGGGTGCGAGTTCATGTCGCTCATCCCTTCATGCGGCGCACTCGCAGCACGAGCGCATTGGCGTAGAGGAAGAACCCGCAGAAGCAGGCGAAGTAGACGACGTCGCGCGTGTCGATGATGCCGCGCGAAACACTCTCGAAGTACTTGTACGGGCTGAGGCCGTTCAGCACGTCGACGGCGATGGACGGCAACCAGCCAGCCATCAGTTCGATGAGCACCGGGTAGCCCAACGCGTAGAGCACCAGCAGCGAGCCGAACGAGAGCAGCATGGCGATGATCTGGTCGCGCGTGAGGCTCGACCAGAACATGCCGACGGCGACGAAACTGCCGGCGAACAGCAGCGACGCCACGTAGGCACCGACGACCGGTGGCCAGTCGATGCGACCGTAGGCACCGAGCGTCAGCGGCAGCCCGAGCGTCAGCACGAGCACGAAGGCCAGGTAGGCGAGCGCTGCCGCGAACTTGCCGAGCACGAGCTGCGAGCTGCGCACGGGGAACGTCATCAGCAGTTCGATCGTGCCGAGTTTGCGCTCCTCAGCCCACAGGCGCATGGTGAGCGCCGGCAGGAAGATCAAGAACACGATCGGCAACAGACCGAAGAACGTCTGCATGCTCGCCTGCGAACCGTGCACGAGACTCGACGCCGAGGCGAAGAACAGCACGGCAGTCAGGAACAGGATGCCGAACACGTACGCGATCGGCGACAGGAAGTAGCTCTTCAGCTCGCGGCGGAAGATGACGAGGGTTTCACGCATGCATGGCCTCCTTCTGCGCCTGCTGAGTCAGCGAGCGAAACACGTCCTCGAGGGTCGCTCGCTCGCGGCGCAGTTCGAGCAGGTCCCAGCCGTTCTTGACGACGAGGCGCGCGAATGCCTCCTCGACGGGTGCTGAGCCCGAACCGACGTCGAGGAAATAATCGACCGATGTGTTGCTGCGGCCAGCGACCGTCACGGGGCAGCCCGGCAACAGCTCGCCGCACTGCGAGAGAACCTGCGCCTCGGGTCCACGCACGCGCGCCAGCAAGCCACCGGCGGGCAACCGCTGCACCAGTTCCTCTTGCGAACCGTCGGCGACGATCTCGCCCTGATTGACGATGATGACACGCGAACAGGACTTCTCGACTTCCTGCAGGATGTGCGTGCTCAACACGACCGTGTACTCGGAGCCGAGCCGCTTGATGAGCTTGCGCACCTCGACGATCTGGTTGGGATCGAGGCCCGCAGTTGGTTCGTCGAGGATCAACACCGGCGGCTCGTGCACGATCGCCTGGGCCAGACCGACACGCTGCCGGTAGCCCTTCGACAGCTCGACGATGTCCTTGCCCGTGACGCGCTGCAGTCCGCAGAGTTCGATGGCGCGCTGGATCGATGCCTTGCGCCGACGGCGCGGCACGCCGCGGATCTCGGCGCAGAACCGCAGGTAGTCGTCGACGCGCATGTCGCCGTAGAGCGGCGTGCTTTCCGGCAGGTAGCCGACGCGGCGCCGGACCTCGAGCGACTCGTCGACGACGTCGAATCCGCCGATCGATGCCTGGCCCGCGTTGGGCAACAGGTAGCCGGTCAGAATCTTCATCGTCGTCGACTTGCCCGCCCCGTTGGGGCCGAGGAAACCGACGACTTCCCCCTTCTGCACCGAGAAGGAGATGCCCTTCAACGCTCGGGCAAAGCCATAGCTCTTCTCGAGCCGTTCGACCTCGATCATCGTTCGATCAACTCCGTTCCAACTTCACCGGGTTCCGTACGCCACGTTGTCATCCAGGACTTGCTGCGTGCGTGCCAATCATTCCTCCAAGCGAAACGAATCGAGGAACTCCTTGTTGCTGTCGGTCTTCATCAAGCGGTCGATGAGCAGGGGCATGGCGTCGAGTGCATTCATGCGCGCGAGCACGCGCCGCAGCGTGTAGAGCCGTTTGGTGACGTCGGCACCCAGCAACAACTCCTCCTTTCGCGTGCCCGACAGTTCGATGTCGATGGCCGGGAAGATACGTCGCTCCGCCAATTGGCGGTTGAGCACGAGCTCCATGTTGCCGGTGCCTTTGAACTCTTCGAAGATCACCTGGTCCATGCGCGAGCCAGTGTCGACCAACGTCGTCGCCAGGATCGTCAGCGAACCGCCCTCTTCGCAGTTGCGCGCCGCGCCGAAGAACTTCTTCGGCACCTCGAGCACCTTGGCGCCTAGGCCACCCGACATCGTGCCGCCGCCGCGACCACCGAGGAAGCTGTTGTAAGCGCGCGTCAAACGCGTGATCGAGTCCAACAGGATCACGACGTCGCGGCCCGTTTCGACGAGCCGTTGGGCGCGCTTGAGACAGACGTCGCTGACGGCGACGTGGTGCTTGGGCCCTTCGTCGAGCGTCGACACGAGCACTTCGCGGTTGGGTCCTTCGACGCTGCGCTTCCACCCGGTCGCTTCCTCGGGCCGCTCGTCGATGAGCAGCA
>JBDSBS010000759.1:0-10974 GCA_039921435.1 Planctomycetota bacterium
GAGAGCGCCCCGAACAGCGGGTGCTTCTTGATCACCAAACCCATCTTCATGCCCTCGGCGGGCATCTTGACCTTGAGCACCATCTCGCCATCCTTGTAGCCATCGGGCATCGGGAAGCACGCGCACATCAGGCCGAGGTTGGTGTGCTTGGCCGCGGCCTTGTTGAGCAGCTCGGGGTCCGTGAAGCGCACGAACTTGGCGACGGCACGCGCCCCCTTGCCGTCCTCGGTCTTGGCCGACATGACGTCCGGCACGAGCGACATGCCGTGCAACTCGGTCAAGATGCAGCCCGACGCCTCCTGCAACAGGATCTTGAGCGCGTCGACGGTCGAGTTCTCGTCGCCGCGGCGCTCGAACTGGATCGTGAACGGGGCCCCCATCTTGAGCTCGAACAGCTTGCCCGGCTCGACCGTGAACGGTTGCGAGTTGCCCTGGTAGAGCACCGCCGTCTGCATGCGCGAACCCTTGCCGTTCATCACGCGGCCGTAGATCACCTGGTAGGTTGCGGCTGGCACTTCGATCTCCTTGCCCCCGGCGACGTCGAAGAAGGCCGTCTTGTAGTCGCCGGCACCCTGCATCACGAGCTGCACCGGGGCGCTCGGCTTCGGCCCGCCCCAGACGAGCTTGACCTTGCCGGTCTTGACGTACTCGGGGTTGAAGGGGCGCAGGCCGACCTCGTCGCCGTTGTTCTTCTTCATGTGGAACCAGCCGGTGGGCAGGTGCAAGAACTCCGAGTACGGGACTCGCGGTCCCTTGCCAAGGCGCATGGAATCGAGCAACGGCACGGTCGTGCCGTCGCCGTCGTGCACGCCGAGCGTGTGCACTCGGAATGGTGACTCGGTGGAGTCGACGTCGCCGGGGTTGCCATTGGCGTTGTCGTCGTAGAGCACCAGCGCTTCGTTGCCGATCGAGCCCTTCCAACTGGACGCACTGCGGTAGTAGATGTTGGCCAGATCGACGTTGATGGCCAGGTTGCATTCGGCTTCGCCGACCATCTCGCGGTCCGAGCCCGTCCAGAAGAACATCGAGTAGGGCAGCTTCTTCTCGGCGTCGAGCCAAAACGTGCTCGGCTTGCCCTTGTTGCTCGCATCGATCTCCCAAACCATCTTGGGGTCGTCGACCTGGATGCTCATGCCGAACTTGGTCGTGCCGGTCCGCACCATGTAGATCTCGCGGCGCCGAAACCACGACAAGCGCGTGTTGGCGGGCTCCTTGCCCATCGACGCAATCCACCAGTACGCGGGTATCAGGCCACCCTTGGGACTGTAGTCGAGGTCGTTGTCCCAGGTGTTCAACGTCTCGAACTTGAGCTCGTGCAGCTCGGCCTTGGCGTCGGGCATGATGAGGCTGTCGAGACCCTTGCTGTTGGGGTCGTAGCCCTCGGCCTTGCGCTTGTCGCCCGCCTTGGCAGCCTCCTCGATGCGCGCCGTCTCGAACTTCAAGAACTCCGCGTTCTTGATGTAGTCGACGTCGAAGGTGTAGCCCCACGCCTTGCGCACTTCGAGAAAGCGGTCGATCGCGTGTAACGCCTCGCGCCGATCGTCGAGCGTCTTGTCCGGCATCTTGTTGCCGATCACGCTGGCCAGGCCCCAGAGCTGGGCGGCTTCGATGTTGTTGCCGACCGCCTCGGCGCTGCGCGCCAGTTCGCTGAACTGCAGCACGAGTTTGCGGTATTCCTCGGCCACCAGCCCCTTCGAAACCTGGTCGTCGTAGACACGCCACAACATCGCCGACGACGAGCGCACCTTCTGCAGCTGTTCGTACGGGGTCGTGGTCGTACCTTCGACCCAACGCTGCAGCTTCTCCATCGTCTCGCTGTTGGTGTGCGAGCGTTGCCACGACGCCATCAGCGCTTCGGTCTTCTTGGTCGACGCCGCGTCTCCCTTGAGTTTCTCGAAGTAGAGCTCCTCGAAGTAGCTCAGTGCTTCGCGCGGACTGCGTTTCATGGCCCTGTCCATGAGCTTGTCGTCACCGAGCTCGAGGCCCTTGCTGAAGTCGGTTCGGAACTGATCCCGGGTCATCTCCTGCGCCCGCAGCGCGGGCAACAGGGACAGGGCCAGGAGAATCGACAGGACAGCTAGGCTTGCTCGGATCATCGGCGGTACGTTCGGGGTCGACCCAGGATCGTAACGCAAGCGGCGCTCCACCGCAGCAGCCGTGCTCCGCCCGTTCGATCAGAGCCCGTCGCGGGCGCGCTGGCTCATGCCTTCGAGGAACCGGCGTTCCTCGCGACTCAGGGCGCTGATGCCGTGCGCCTTGACCTTGGCGAGAACTTCGTCGAGCTGCAATTCCCGTTCGGCGGCGACGAGGCGCTGTCGCGCCAGCCGCTGGGTGCGCCACCTGGCCGTCAATTCTGCGAAGAACCCGTTTCGCCCACGGTGCTCGACGAACCACGAGGCCTTGTAAGCCAGCGCGCCGAGCAGGGCGCCACCAAGATGCGCACCGTGCGATACACCGCCCGAGAAGCCCGTCGCCAACTCGACAAACGTGCTGTAGACGCCGATGCCGACGAGCAGCGCCGCGAGCACCCACAGCGGCACTGCAAAGATCACCAGGATCACGGTCGAGCGCGGCGCCATGCAGGTGGCGTAGAGCAAGAACGCGTAGCAAGCGCCGCTGGCCCCCACGAGCGGCACGTCGGCCTGGCCCTGCAGACTGGCAATGCAAAGGTGAACGATCGCGCCGGCGAGGCCTCCCCACAGATAGAGCCGCACCGCACCGACCGCGCCGAGCCGCTGCTCGCACATGGTGCCGAAGAAGAACAGCACCAGCATGTTCATGAGCAGGTGCATGGGCTCGCGGAAGCTGTGCGTGAACTGGTAGGTGACCGCACGCAACAGACCGAGGCCGTAGCCTTCGAACAGATTGCTCCACGAGAACGCAAACCAGAACCCACCCGCCCCGCCGCTCGGATCGCTGAGGCGGCCCAACAGCGCTGCGTTGGCGAGGAAGACCGCAGCGTTGACCAGCAACAGCACCTTGATCGCGGGTGTGATGGGCGGCAGCTGGAAGCGGGGGCTGTCGTAGCTCATGGCTCTTTGATTGGGCGGGCCTCTTTGGTGGCGGCCTCTTTGGTTGGGTAGGGCGTCGTGCCCCGCTATCTTTCGGCGAAACCCGACCCGGAGACGTAGCCCGTGCCCGCTCAACTTCTCGATGGCAAGCAGATTGCCCAGCGCATCCGCACCCACCTGCGCGCAGCCAGGCTCGAGCTCGGCGACCAGCCCGTGCGCTTGGCCTCGCTCGAAATCGGGCAAAACCCTGCGGCAGCGGTCTACGTGCGCAACCAACAACGCGCCGCCACCGAGGTCGGCATCGAGATGGAGGTCGCCAACCTGCCTGTCGGTGCCACCGAGACACAGATCGTCAATACCATCGACGCGCTGAATCGCCGGGCCGAGGTGGCCGGCATCTTGATCCAGCGCCCGCTGCCGCCCGGCATCGACCCGCGCACCGTGCAGTCGGCGATCGCGCCGCACAAGGACGTCGAAGGCATGCACCCGGCCAACATGGGGTCGATCCTCTACCGCGAACCGACCATGCCGCCGTGCACGGCCGCGGCAGCCCAGCACCTCATCGTCGCGACCGGCATCGACCTGCGCGGCGCCGAGACCGTGGTCGTCGGCCACAGCGAGATCATCGGCAAGCCGATCGCGGTCCTTCTGCTGCACCACCTGTCGACGGTCACGGTGTGCCACGTCGGCACCAGGAAGCTCATGGACCACACGCGCCGCGCCGACATCCTCGTCGTCGCCGTCGGCAAAGCCGGCCTCGTGCACGGCGATATGGTGAAGCCCGGCGCCGTCGTCATCGACGTCGGCATCAACCAAGGACCCGACGGACGCATCGTCGGCGATGTCGACTTCGCATCGGCCAACGAAGTGGCCGGGTTCTTGACGCCTGTGCCTGGCGGCGTCGGCCCGGTCACCGTGGCGATGCTGTTGCGCAATACGCTGCGCGCGGCCGGGGCGGTGGTCTGAGGTGATAGCGCTGCGAGCGTGCTCTGTCGCCGCTGTGCGCTTGCTCGCGCTGTTCATGCCTTCCGTGCCTTTCGTGCCTTTCGTGCCCTTCGTGCCCTTCGTGCTGTTCGTGCTGTTCGCGAGTTGTCAGACCGCGCCTGTGCGCACTCGCTTGCCCGACGTGGTCGTGTTCTTCGTCGACGACCTCGGCTGGCAAGATCTCAGCGAGCCGTTCCACACCGAGCGAACGCCGTGGAACGACCGCTACCACACCCCAAACGTCGAACGGCTGTGCCGCGCCGGGATCAAGTTCACGCAGGCGTATGCGCACCCTGTGTGCACGCCCTCGCGAGTCAGCCTCATGACCGGCATGGCGGCCGCGCGACACGGCGTCACGCACTGGACTCTGCAGCGCGACACGCCGACGGACCGCCTGGGCCCCGTGCTGCAGCGGCCCGATTGGAACGTGAACGGCCTGAGCTCGGACCCGACGACGCCGCACGCGGTCTGTGCCGAGACCTTGCCGCAGAGGCTGCAAGCGATCGGCTATCGCACGATCCACGTCGGCAAGGCCCACTTCGGTGCAATCGACACGCCGGGCGCAAATCCCAAGAACCTCGGGTTCGACCTCAACATCGCCGGCCACGCCGCGGGCGCACCGTCGAGCTACCTGGCCAAGAAGGGTTTCCAGCGCAACGATCAGGACGCGGTCTGGAAGGTGCCGGGCCTCGAGCGCTACCACGGCCAGGAACTGTTCCTCACCGACGTGCTGACGACCGAAGCGCTGCGCGAAGTCGAGCACGCGCGGTCGGCTTCGTTGCCCTTCTTTCTCTACCTGTCGCACTACGCCGTGCACACGCCGCTCGACGCCGACGCGCGCTTCGTGCAGGCCTACCGCGACCGCGGTCTGCCCGAAACCGAGGCCCGCTACGCAGCACTCGTCGAAGGGGTAGACGCATCACTCGGGCGCGTACTCGACTGGCTCGACGAGAAGGGCTTGGCGGACAATACTGTCGTGCTCTTCCTCAGCGACAACGGTGGTCTCAGCGCCAACTCGCGCGGTGGCGAACGGCACAGCCACAACACGCCGCTGCGCAGCGGCAAGGGCTCGGCCTACGAAGGTGGCGTGCGCGTGCCGCTCGCCGTGCGCTGGCCACAGCACATCGCCGCAGACACACTTTCGACGCTGCCCGTGCAGATCGAAGACGTGTTCGCGACTCTGTGCGACCTGGTCGACGCACCCGCAGGCTGCGCCGACGGCCACAGCTTCGCGGCGACGCTGCGCGGCTCTGTGCAGGCACCGCACCCGTTGTTCTGGCACCACCCGCATCTCTGGGGCAGCGAAGGTCCCGGCATCGAGCCGTTCAGTGCCGTGCGCGACGGTGACTACAAGCTGATCTGGTTCTACGCGGATAGTCGGGCCGAGTTGTACGACCTCGCCAACGACCTCGGTGAACAGCACGACCTCGTGCTCGAGCGACCAGAAGTCGTCGTTCGCTTGCGGCTGCTGCTGCGCGAGCAGCTCGACGCCTGCGGAGCGCAGGTGCCGGAGCGCCGCGATGGCCAGCCCACGAAGCGACCCTAACCACAGCTAGCCCTCAGCTAGCCAGGGCTAGTCGCCAGCGACCGGCCACGCGGAGTTCGTCGCCGGAGCCGCTCCGATCGTCAATGTCACTGCTGGGATCGCAACCGGCTTCGGCCGCAGCCACATGTCGATCGTTCCAGCGAGGATCACGCCCAACTCGATCGAGTAGCCAGTCCACACGGCGTCGCGCAGGCCCGACGAGAAGCCGTAGTTGTGCAGACCGACTCCGAGCAGGTTGGTGTGGAACCACGAGAACAGAACGATCATGCCGGTCACGGAGGCCCACACGACGACGCCAAAATCGCGCACCATGCCCGAGAAGCGGGCGTGCAAGAACGCGATCTGCGACAGGCAGATCAACAGGGCTCCGTTCTCCTTGGGATCCCAGCCCCAGAACCGCCCCCACGAGTCGTTGGCCCAGACGCCGCCGAGGATCGTGCCGACCACGGCGAACAAGAGGCCGAAGCACGTGACGCCGTAGACCATGCGCACAAGCGCCTTCGCCGCAGGGCCGCTCGGATGCGCGAGCCGCAGCACGCGCCCGAGGATGCACACGTTGGCGAGTGCCGCCGCAACGAGCCCCGACGCGTAGCCGATGTTAATGATGGTCACGTGGGTCGCGAGCCAGAAGTTGCTGTCGAGCACGGCGACGAGCGGCTTCAAGGTGTCCTGCCCGTCGGCGACCTCGAACATGCGCGCAAACATGATGAGCAAAGCACCCAGGAACGGTCCGAGTGCTAGCGCGATCCGGCGCGGCAGCACCCACTCGGTGACGAGCGACACGAGCACACCGACGCCGCCGATGAACAGGAACGTGTCGTAGAGGTTGGTAATCGGTGGCCGCCCACGGATCTCACAGCGCAGCCAGACGTCGGCCACGAGCATGCCCAGCGCCAGGGTCGAGACGCCCATCGCGCCCCACCACAGGACCTTGCTGCGTGGAAAGAGCCAGCAGAACGCCGCGAGCACGAAGCCGAACAGGAACCAGTGCAGGGCCCGGTAGTGCCAGCTCGCGCGGTAGTAGTAGGCTTCGAGACTGACGGAGCCGTACTCGCCGCGCGACGTGGCCGCATCGACGACGGCATCGCGATACTTGCGTAGGCTGGTCGACTTCGCGTCGACCGAATCGGCGTCGATCGCGTCCTGCAGGTCCCCCAGCATGCTGACGTGGGCCAACGGTGCGCCACCGCGCATGGCCAGATCGACCGTCTCGCCGATCGAATGCCAGGTATCGCTCTTGTCGGCCGACATCGTGGGCGGCAGCAACAGCGGCCCGCGTTCGGGCTTTGTGGCTTCGTTGAGCACCGCGAGCAGCTGCGTCAGGTTGCCGTTCTTTTGATTCTCGAAGTCATCGCCGAGCCCGCGCACGTAAGTTCGGAAGGCACCCGCGTTGCGCACGATGTCGCCGAGCCGCACCCGATCCTTGCCGCCGAAGATCGCGCGCAGGCCCTCGCCCTCGACCGCGAAATCTGCCTGCATCGCCGCCAGTTGCTGGTGGAGGAAGTGGTACGGCAGCAGTTGCTGGAACAGCTGCACGAGGTGCTCCTCGACCTCGCTGCGCTTCTGCACGGGCACTTCGCGGTACTTGTCGGCGAGTTCCTGCAGCTTCTCGCCACGCTCGAACAACTGCGCATAGCTCAGGTACTCGAAGCCCTGCGTCTGGCCGTCGTTCGCAAAGCCGAGGGCATCGAGCACGCCAACGTTCTCGATGCGGAACAACGGGTAGTCGGCCGCCTGTCGTGGATAGAACCACACGTCGAGCAGCCACTCGGTCGGCTCGAGCGTGACCTTCTGGTCGACTCCATCCGGCCCCGGCGTCATGTGCTGCAGATCGCGCCGACCGTGCACGTGGTAAAGCGTGAACGCGGCGAGCGTCGCAAAGCACATGACGCGGCCATCGCGCTGCACGGGCAGCGACGCCATCGCCTCGACGAGCTCCGGATTCCACGGCACCGTGCGTTCGGGCGCGTTCGGCAAGCGCGGCACGGTGCGGCTGCAGGCGGAGGCCAGCAGCGCGACGACAAGGGCCATCAGCAGGCGCAGGGACTTCGGGTGGTTCATGTAGTGCCTCAAGACGACAGCGAAGTGCGCGTGGACGACTGCAGGAAGCCGTACAGCTTGAGCAGGAAGTGCACGAGCAAACCGAGCGCGATGACGCCGCAAGCGATCGCTGGCCACATATCGGATGGATTGTAGGAAACCTCGAACACCGAGTACCACGGTGGTCCCCCGCGCGGCTGCGGTCCCCAGTTGGTCTGGTAAACGACGTAGCCGTCCTTGCGCAGGGGGTTGTTCATGAAGATCTGCGCCGCACGTTCTTGACCGCCGGCATCGACGGTCACGAAGCTGCGGAAGTCGCGCGGCGTCATGGTGCCCGGGTGGTCGAGCTTCTGGAACTTGTCGAGTCGCACGGAGTACGGCAGGTCGAACACCACGTGCCGCAGGTCGAGGCCCCAGCGCACGCCCTGCATCGTGAACGTGAACGGGTAACTCTCGCGGTCGTGCGGTAGCAACGGCATACCCCAGAGGATGCCGTCGACGCGTTCTGCCGCCGCACCGTTGGCGCCACTGCCCAACCCACTGCCCAACCCATTGCCCAACCCATTGCCCAACACGGTGACGTAACAACCGGCGATCTCGGCCTCACTGCGTGGCTGCTCGCCTTCGGGCCACGACTCGGGCTTCAAGAACGCGCCGTCGACGACCGGGGTCGCAGCGGCGACCATCGGCCCCTTCGGCAACGCGCGGCAAAAGTCCATCCAGTGATGCACCTGCACCGTGAACGGCAAGTCGGGCGTGCGCAAGGTCACCGACTTGCCATCGCGCGCGGGCCACAGGGAGCTCTCGGGCACGACACGTTCTTCGATCGAATCGCCGACCTCGCGCATCAGCACGAGCTCGTAGTCGTGGAAGCTGACGAACTTCGAAGACTGGTAGACGCGCTGCTCGAGCTTGTTGCCATCCGCGGGCGTCTCGTAGAGCGCGAGGCTGCCCGAGAACGAGTAGTGCATCTTGACGAAGCCTGCGACGAGCAGGAACGCGATGCCGAGGTGCGTGATGAGCACCCCCGTGTTGCGCCAGCGCAGGCGCAACCGCAGCATGCCGCCTACCAACAGGTTCACGAACAAGAGCGACATGACCGGGTAGGCACCCGGCAAGGGAATGCGCAGCGTGAACAGCGAGTTGCCCCACACCGACAGCGGCAGCTTGGCAATCACGAACCACGACTCGAAGTACTCGCGCTGCACGTCGAACGTGCTGCGATCGATCTGCGCCAAGGTGCCGAGCCAGGTCAGCATGGCGAGCAACACCAGCAGCACGACGGCCAGCTTCATCGAGCCCAACAAGTGGGCGATGTGCCAACCGAGGTGATGGCGCACGCGCTCGACGACAGGGTGACCGGCCGCTGCGGCCGCTGCGGGCGCTGGGATGCTCGCTCGTTTGCTCATGGGGTCCTCCGCAACGACGCACAGAATTGCAGGAACGCGGGGCGCTGCGCTTCGACTTCGTCCTTGGCACCGACCAGTTTCACGAATGTGATCGAGCCCCCTTCGAGCAACGTCGCGACGAGCAACCGCGCGCCGGCGATCTGCTTGCCCGTCATGCTGTGGAAGTCGCCGGCGACGTCGAGCAGCGTGGCCTGTGCCTCGAGCATCGGGGCCTTGCCGAGCGCGTTCCACTCGGCGTCGGTCATGGCCGCGAGGCCCACCTCACCGCGCCAGATGTCGAGCATGGGGCGAAGGCCGCCGCCGAGCTGCGACAGATAGACCTCGCCGTCGGTGCCAAACGTGTAGTGCAGCGGCCTGCTCGACTCTGCCTTGGCCGTCCAACCAGCGGGCACGGTTGCCGTGAACGGTGCGGCGGCGGGGCCAGCTGGAGTTGGCGTCTGGGCATGTGGCGCGGCGCCTGGCATCGGCAGGTGGTCCTTCGGCATCGGCTGGCCTGGCTGGATCGGCAGCGCGCTGCCGTCGGGGCTCGCGGTCGCCGTGCGCAGCGACTTGGCGAGTTCGAGAAACTTCTCGCGGTTGCCCTTCACGACCGCCTCGGGCCCGTTGAACTTCAGCGAGGTGACCTGCTCGCCTTCGGCATAGAACGCGAGCAGCACGGCTTGCCCCGGCTTCTGCATGTAGTCTCCCGCCAACTCGACCAATCGCGCGGTGCGACCTGCCATCTCGACGACTGGCAGCGACTCGGTGGCGGGCACTTGCTGGATGCCGAACTGCTGTGTGTACCAGCGCGACATGTTCATGGCGACGCCGCCGCCGACGCCAGCCGAGAGGTAGCACTCGGTGCCCTCGCTGCCAGCAACCCGCCAGACGGCATCGCGGAAGCGCGCCGGTTGGGCTGGCAGTTCTTCCCAGCCGACCGGAGTCGTGCCGGACCACCGCTTGGCCGCTGCTTGCCCAGCCGGACCGCTCGGCGCCTTCATGTCGGGCAAGCCGAGCCGAAGCTTCGCCAGTGCGTCCCAGGTGGTCGGCCGCTGGTCGCGCGACACCAGGCGCGGCTCACCAAAATCGACGGTCGCGTCGGCGCCGCAACTGGCGAACAGAAGGGAAAGGAACGTGAGGATTCGGAGGCCTGAGTTACTCATCAGTTAGCCCGCGTCTGCTAGCCCGCGTCTGCACGAGGATAGCGCAAACGACCGGTGACGACTGTCGGACAGCACGATCGGCAGTGCAATCGAAAGGTCGGCCGCGGCGCCGAATTGCCCCCGCCGATGGACCCACCGGCGACGCTGTGGTCCGGCGGACCTTCGAGGGTGGGCCCCGGGCGGCGACGGACCGCGGCGGGTCACCGCCTTCACCCTACCCGGGCGCAGTACCTTACAGGCGCCGAGTGAGCACGAAACCCGCCAGCTGGAGCAGGGCTTCGCGAGCCGGCCCCGCCGGCAACAACGACAACGACGCCTGCGCCTTGCCGATGCGGCGCTGCGCCTCTTCCATCGCGTAGGCAATGGCGTGCTCGAGCGGAAACTCGCCGCGCAAGCGCCGCAGACCTTCGGCCTCGGTCTTGCCGAGCACCGTGCGCAACCGTTCGGCTTCTTCGGGGCTGCGCTGCATGAGGTAGAGCAGCGGCAGCGTGATCTTACCCTTGCTGAGATCGGTGCCCAGCGACTTGCCGACCACACGTTCGTCACCGTCGAGATCCAGACAATCGTCGACGATTTGGAACGCGATGCCGAGCTCGAGGCCATACTCCTCGAGAGCGCGCAGCCGCGCCTCAGTGCCGCCGCTGCGCTCCAGGCCGATGCTGTAGTGGGCGCCGAGCCGGCACGCCGCCGCATAGAGGCTGGCCGTCTTCTCGGCGATGACCGTGAAGTAACGCGGCTCGGTCCACTGGAAGTCGAAACGGTGCAGCACCTGCGTGATCTCCCCTTGGCAAATCACGCGCACGGTCTCGGCGAGCCAGCGCGCCGCTGTCGGGTCCGGCAGC
>JBDSBS010000760.1:0-3033 GCA_039921435.1 Planctomycetota bacterium
CGACGCGCCTGACCGCGACGCCGCCTGACCGGTTGCGTCGAATGAGCGGCCACCGGCACGCGCCGGCACCGACCGGGGCGCCACCGTATCGCGTGGCCACGAGAAATCGAGAGGCTCCGCTCCGCAAGAACCGTGGACGGTGGCCGGTTGAACCCTTGGGTTCAGGTGGGCTCCCCCTGGGACATTTGGGAAAAGGCCGGCGGCGCCAAGGTCAGCGCCGTCTCCAACTCCCGCCTGGCCACTGGGGTCGGAGCCCGAAGAATGGTTATCGGTTCAACTTTTTGGCCCGCGTGCAGACACGGGAACCGCAGAGCGGAGCATCCCGAAGGATCTAGACAGTGTAGCCGGCAATGGCTTCGGCGCCATGGCTCGCAGCATCTTGCGAATCTCGCGAGCTCGCCCGCCCCCACGAATCAGTCCCAACGATTGCGTGCAATCGCCGCCATCACCTGCTCGGCCGCCGCCACGGCCGCGACACCGTCCGCACCCGTGACGACAGGCTCGGCCCGTTCGCGCACGCAGCGCACGAAGTCGGCAAGCTGCAGCTGCAGCGGGTTACCTTCGTCGAGCACGAGGTTCTGCACCTTCAGCAGGCCATCGAAGACAAACTTCCATAGGTCACCGACTTGGCCGCGGTCGATGCTGTCGAGGTCGAGCTTCTGGAAGTCCCAGCCGGGCGCCTTGGTCACGACCATGCCCTGCGCGGTTTGGAAGTCGAGGCTCGCGTAGCCCTCGCGCGAGAACACGCGCATCTTGCGCAGCGGCTTGAGTGCGACGCGGTTGGCCGTCAGGTGCGCGACGGCGCCGTTCTTGAACTTGATGATCGCCGAGGCCATGTCTTCGGCCGGCGTGAACACCGCACCGCCAAACGCTTCGACCGAGACAATCTCGCTCTGCACGAGTGCGAGCACGAGGTCGAGGTCGTGGATCATCAGGTCGAGCACGACGCCGATGTCCGTGCTGCGGAAGCTGAACGGCGCCAACCGGTGCGATTCGATGTAGCGCGCACTGCGGCCGATGTCGGCGATGCCCTTGAGTACCGCGTTGAAGCGCTCGACGTGCCCCACTTGCAAGATGCGCCCATGCTGCTTGGCCAGATCGACCAGAGCCTGACCATCTTCGGCACTGCGCGCGATCGGCTTCTCGACGAGCACGTCGACGCCGTTCTCGAGGAACACGCTAGCCACCTCGCGGTGCAGCTTGGTCGGCACGGCGATCGACACGGCGTCGACCAGGCCTAGCAGTTCGTTGTGATCGGCGAACACCGGCACGCCGTAGGTGGTCGTCGCATGCTGCCGCGCCGCTTCGCTGGGATCGGCAACGGCGACCAGATCGCACGCGGTCTCGGTCGACGCGAGCGCTTGGAACAGCCGCGCATGGTGCCGGCCGAGGTGCCCGACCCCCACCACGCCGACGCGCAGCCGCGCCGTCGACTTGCCCGCACCAACCGGCCTATCTCCTCCATCTGGCTTGCCCGCCCCAGAAGGGCTCACGCGTCGACCAGAGTGAACTTCAGCTCGCCTTCGGCAACAAGCCGGCCGCCGACCTTGCAGCGCGCGCGCACGTGGCCGACCTGCGGCTTGGCGCGGATCGTCTCGACTTCGATGCGCAGTTGGTCGCCGGGCACAACTGCACCGCGCAGCTTGACCTTGTCGATGCTCCACAGCACCGCAAGCTTGCCCGTGTTCTCGAGCTTGCGCAGCAGCAATACACCGGCGAGCTGCGCCATCGCTTCGAGCTGCAGCACGCCGGGCATGATCGGTTGTTCGGGCCAGTGACCTTGGAAGAACGGCTCGTTGATGGTGACGTTCTTGATCGCAACCGCGCGCTGGAAGCCATCGAGTTCGATGACGCGGTCGATGAGCAGGAACGGGTAGCGGTGCGGCAGCAGGTTGAGAATCTGCCGGATGTCGAGCCCGGAGTCGCTCGGCGCTTCGCCCTGTTCTTGCTCGCGTTCGCGCTCTTCGAGGATGCGCTTGACGAGAGCCATGTTGAGGGCGTGGCCCGAGCGTGTCGCGATGATGTGCGCGTCGAGATCGACGCCGGCGTTGGCAAGGTCGCCGATGAGGTCGAGGATCTTGTGGCGCGCGAGCTCGTCGTCCCAGCGCAGCGTGTTGGACTGTGGGCCGTTGGGCCCGACGACGAGTGTGTTCTGCTGCGTCGCGCCCTTGCCGAGGCCTGCCGCCCGCAACGCCTCGACTTCGTGCGCGAACACGAACGTGCGCGCGGGCGCGATGTCGCGCTCGAAGTTCTCGGCCGTCAGTTCGAAGCCGACGATCTGCTTGGCGCCCGGCGTGGCGCCGTTGTGCGCCTCGTAGTCGAGGTGGTATTCGATCGTCAGGCGCCCCGAACCAGGCAGCGCAACGATGCTGGCCGTGCCCTCGCGCACGTAGATCGGCTGCTTGATGGAGTAGATCGGGCGCGTCGCGCGCATGTCGACCGTGCCGCTCGCGCGCAGGCCGCGCAGGAACTCCGAGGCCGAGCCGTCGAGTCCCGGCACTTCTTCGCCGTCGATCTCGACGATCGCGTTGTCGATGCCGAGCGCGTAGAGCGCCGCCAGCAGGTGCTCGCAGGTGTAGACCTCGGCCTTGCCGTCCTGGATGCAGGTGCGGCGCTGCCGCGCCTTCATGTTTGCACCGTGCGCGCGCACGACCGGATGGTTCTCGATGTCGGTGCGCACGAACGTGACGCCCGTGCCTGCCTCGGCGGGCCGCACGACGATGCGGATGTCCTTACCCGAATGCAGCCCGATGCCGCGGTACTCGACGTCGCTCTTGAGCGTGCGCTGCGGCCGCGCGGCGGGTGATGCTGGCGGGTTGGGTACCACTAGTGCTACTCGCCCCCGTGTCCGGACTGCGCGCCCTTCGCCTTCGGCGCGGCATCTTCCTTGCCGGCGCCCGGCGGAACGGTCGGTGGCCCTACGGCTGGCACGGACGGCTTGCCAGAGTCTTTGGCTGCGTCCCGTTCGATCGGAACCTGCAGCCGCTTGATCAAGGCCGCCGTCAGGTCGACCTCGTCGACGAAGTACAGGAC
>JBDSBS010000761.1:0-2660 GCA_039921435.1 Planctomycetota bacterium
CGTCACGAGAAACGGTGTGGGAATGGGCGCAGCGGCGAACTCGAGCCGCTTGGGATTCGCCGTGCGCGCGACCGCGGGCTCTTCGAGGTACTTGCGGCCCACCAAGATGCCGACCAGCAGCGCCAGCAGCGCCAGAACCTGTTCCTTGCGGATCGTCACGACTTCTCCTTGAACGCGATGCCTTGCAGCGTGCCCTTGGCCGTGCAGGGATCGCCCGTGCGCGCCGACTGCATGAGAGTCCAAGATTCGATGACGAGCGTGCGGCCCGGTCGCCGGCACGCTTCGAAGAACCCGATCAGCGTCGCTTCGTCACCTTGGAACTGGAACGACACCCGCTCCTGCACGACGAGGTCGCGCAGGTCGACGTCGCCAGGGCGCGTGCTGCGAACCGCAGTGCGCAGGGCTTTGCGCGGTTCGACGCGCAGCAGCACGATCGCGCGCAGGCCCATGGCGTCGGGGTTGGCGGCGCGTACGGCGTCGTGCGCCGCGAACACGCGTTTCTGCGCTTCGTCGAGCAGTTCGAGGCCGAACAGCACCCCGCGGATCTCGTCGACGCCGGTCGGCACATCCCAGGTCAAGTCTTTGTCGGCGATCTGCACGCCGCGTTCGTTGGCCGCCGCGAGCACGGTCTGCCGCAGGGCGCGGCCGACCTGGAACAAGTACTCGCCAGGGTGCCCATGGTTCGCCAGCAGGTATCGCTCGGTGGGCACGAAGGCGAGTTCGCTCTGCAGGCGCTTCTTCTCGACAGCAAGTTTCTCGGCCTCCTCGCGAGCCGTCGCCAGCGCGTTGCTGTCGTAGAGTTCTGCGTTGCCGATGGCGAGCAGAGCCCGTTGTGGGCCGCGCGCCGCATTGGCGTCGTAGATGGAGTCGATGACGGAACCAGCGATCCAGAAGACGATGCCGCCGATCGCGCAGCCGACGAGCCAGCGCTTGTTCTCTTGTACGAAGACGCCGACGTCCATCAGTTGCCCTCCGTGAACTCGACCGTGACCTGGAACTGCTCGACGGAGTCGACCTTCGAGCCCTTCATCTTGGGTACGGGCAGGCCCGCCAGCAGCGGATCGCGGCTGAACTTGCCGAAGAACTCTTGCCAGACGTTGCCGACGTCGACGCCGTTGAGTTCCTTGCCGGCGGCGTCGATGACGACGGCCGGCACCTTCTTCTGCAACCCGCCGCCGCCCGTGACTTCGATCTTGCGGATCCAGACCTGCGGCGGCAGGTGGGCCGCCATCGCCCGCTGGGCGCGCAGCAGACCATGCAGCGGCAGGGCCTGGGCGGCCAGGTGTTCGACCAGCGCGCGCTCGACCTTGTTGCTCTCGACTACGGCCTGGGCCTCGGTGTGCACCGCGTTGAGCGAGTTGACCTTGCGCTTCAGCGCGAAGGTCGCCGACTCGGCCGCTTCGACCTCTTGCTTGGCGTGCGAGGCGTGCAGCCCCAACACGCCTACGAGCACGGCACCGGCGGCGATGTTCCAGACCGTGCGCTGCTGGAAGCGCTGACGCTTGCGCACGGCCTCGGGCAGGATCTCGAGCGAGTAGAGCGAGTCGTCGATGCGACCGACGGCGAGGCCCAGCGCCACGACGGCTTCGTGTCGCATCGCCTGCAGCTGCTCGGCATCGTCTGCCGGCAGCGCCGAGAGGTCGAGATTGGCGAACGGGTCGTACAGTTCGACCGGGCAGCGCAGGTTCTCGCGCAAGAGCCCGCGCAGCCCGCGCAGTCGCGCGCCGCCGCCGGCGACGAGCACCTTGTCGAGGCGCAGGTCGGCGATCTTCGTCTGCGCCTTGCAGAACGACAGCGAGCTCTGGATCGCCGAGGTGATCGACGTTGCGGCACCGCTGGCCGCCATCGTGACCTTCTCGGCCTGGCCGCTGGCGTAGCGCCCGCGGCTTGCTGGGTCGAGGTCCAGCAGGTCCTTCTTCAGGGCCTCGGCCTTGCGAGCGCTCACGTTGAACGACGCCGCGATCGCGTCGTCGAGCACCTTGGTGCCGCCGCTGAGGTTGCGGGCGAACAACAGGTCGGTGCCCTTGACGAGCGCTATGTCGATCGTCTCGTGGCCGATGTTCGCGAGACACACCACCGCGTCGGGTTCGACGGGACCGCACTTGAGGTAGACGTTGTAGAGCGCGGTGCAGTTGGGCACGAACGCCAGCACCGAGCCGCCCGCGCGCTTGAGTTCCGACTGCAGCCGGTCGATCGACTCGTCCTTGGCGAGTGCTAGCAGCACGGTCTCGACGCCTGCTTCGGGGTCTTGCACCGGCAACAGGTTGTAATCCGCCGACAGCGTGCCGCCCGATTGCTGCGCCAGGTCTTGGATCTCGAGATCCATGAGGTTGCGCAGTTGCCAGTCCGGGGTCGGCGGTACCTGGCTGTAGCGCAGTGTCATGTCGCGCCCGGCGAGTCCGCAGACGGCGCCGGCCAGCGGAATGCCGGCCTCGCTCAAGGAGACGGCGCCCTCGCCTTCGCCGCGCGGCAGGCCGGCGAAGCGCAGCACCTTGACGCCGTGCTTGGTCGCTTGTGCGGTGAGCACCTTGGCACTGTGAGTGCCGATGTCGACGGCCGTGGCTTTGTTGGCCATGTAGTAGCTTCCTGCGGTTACTTCGGGAGGTGACGTTTGACGTACTGCTGCACGAGCGCGGCGAGGCCGGGCTGTTCGCTCTCTG
>JBDSBS010000762.1:0-3812 GCA_039921435.1 Planctomycetota bacterium
GTGGCTACCTGCTGTCGATTCCGGGCGTCGATGACGACTTCGTGCTGTTCGCCGACGGCCAGTTCGAGATCCGCGGCAATGGCACGGCTCGACTCAGCGCCTACGCCCAGCGCCCGTCCGCACTCGACCGCGAGTTCTACGTCGTGCTCGAGTTCTCCGGCCGCGTAGCCCCGACCGACCCCGGCTACCCACCGAATGGCAGCCCGATCACGACATTGTTGCCCAGCGCCTATGCGCCAAGCGGCCCCGTCGATCCCGCCTCGTTCGTGTACTACACGGCGGTCACCGGCACGCTGACGGGCCTGCGCAGCTACGGCGGCGCGCGACTCCACGCGACGAACCTCGGCCCTGCCCAGATCGGCGACGGCGCATCCAACAAGAACGTCGGCCCAGGCCTCGCTCTCGACCTCGACCTCACGGTCGCGCAGCAACCGGTCTTTGGCACCTTGACGCCAACCGGCCCGGCCCAACTGCGTGCCACCCTGTCGCCGAGTTTGACCCATTGCGCCACACACGTCGATCCGCATCCGTTAGTCAGCAGCTCTACGGTGCGCGAGGGCCTGGCGTTGCCCGGCGTGGGCACGGACTACATCTTCGTGCCAAGCGCGCAGTGGGTCGAAGACGTGGACGGAACGGCGACGCTTCGGGGCACCGTGCGACGCCAGTCCGACTACACCGACGAGTGGCACTGCACTGTGTCGTTGGACGGCCGCGTTGATCCCGGTGACAGCGCCTATCCACCTGGGAACGGCGCAGTGCTCGAGTTGCTGCCGACGGCCTATGCTTCGCTCGGCGGTCCCGCCGACCAGGGCGATTGGCGTTACTACACCACGGCTGTCGGCATGCTGGAGGGCCGTGGCATCAACACGGGCGGTCTGATCTCCCTGCAAACCTCTGGCTTGTTCCAGATCGGCCTCGGCGCCGGCCAAGGCAATCTGTTCTTCGGCCTCTCGGGAGGCCTGGCGCCGGTCATCACCCAACAGCCGACCGGCCGCACGTTGATGCTCACGGGCGATGTGAGCGTGCACTGCAACCTCGCAACGAGCTGCATCTTGCCGTCGCCACAGGTGCTGACCGGCATTGCACAGTCGATCCCGAGCGTGACGCAGCAGAAGCTCGTCTACACCGGCATCGACCTCGGCTGGGTCGAGCAGATTGCGATCGGCCCGCACATCATCGGCCGCGGCGACCCACGACGCTGGTACGAAGGCAACCTGCGCGTGGTCGACCACACGACGATCGAGGTCAGCATTCCCCAAGGACTGGCCGTGGCGCAGTACCCCGCGGTGCTGCTCAACCAGACCACGCTCAGCAACCCACTCACTGTCGACGTGCAAGCCCCGGCCACTCCTACACTGCGCACCGAGAACGATCGGCTGGCCGGCGAGACGCAACACTGGGTCGCGCACCAAGGCAATGTCGTCGGCTTCGCATTCTGCTTCGTCTTGCTGAGCCTGTCCGACTTGCCGAGCATGGCGCCGGGCCTCGTCAACCTCAACATCGGCAACCAGTTCGCCGACATCATCCTGCTCGACGTCACGATCCACGATGCCGTAACAGGTGTCGCCGTGGTGTCGCTGCCGTCGATCCCGCCCTCGTTTGCAGGCCTGCGCCTGCACGCGCAAGCGGCCCTCATGGGCCAGACGTTCTTCCCGCTCATTCCGAGCGATACCTGGTTCACGGACTATCTGTAGCTCGGTTCTCTGTTAGTCCGGCTGCACCTTCTGCGCGGCAATGTCGATGACACGGCCGCGCCGACGTCGATTTACCAGCAAGATGTTCGAGCAACCGAAGGCTTCGACGCCCAAGTGATCGGCGACGCGTTGGCGCTATCGTGCGCCGATGCGGATCGCAGTCCCCCTCGGCAAGGCTTCCTGGGCAGATGACCAACTCTGGTCTGACAGCGAGTGGAGATTCACGCCCACCGGCCCGCGCACGATCCACCACATGAAGGGCGGCGTGTTCTTCGCCACGGGAGAACGTCTTGCCGTTGCCCGCTGAGGCAGAAGCGCAGCACGAACGCCAGGTCCGTGCAACTTCCGACCCGGTCGCTGCGGTAGAGCCGCCACCGATGCACTCGGCCCCCGTGCACCAGCCCGCCTCCGACGCGACGTTCGCCGCCTTCCTTCAGCGCGTCGAGCCCGCGGTGCGGCAGTTCTTGCGCCGACTGTGCGCGCCCGGCGATGCCGAGGACGTGCTGCAGGAAACCCTGGCCAAGGTCTGGCGCCTGCGCGGCAGCTTCGACGCGCGGCAGAACGGCGATGCATGGCTCATGCAGGCCGCCTTCCGTTGCTTTTGTGACCACCGCAGGCGCGCGCAACGTCGACCGCCGACGCACGGCGAACCGGAGAGCACACCGGCGCCCGCGGCACCGTGCCCCACCGAGCTGCGCGACGAACTGCAGCACCGCCTCGCCGGCCTACCGCCGCTAGAGCGCGACCTGTTGCTCGGCTTCCACGCGCACGGCCGTTCGCTGCGCGAGCTGGCCGCGTTGCACGGATTGCCACTGAACACGATCAAGTCCCACCTGCACCGAGCGCGGCAGCGCTTGCACGAGGAGAACCGATGAACCATCGCGACTACGAAGCGCGTCTGCATGCCTGCCTCGATGCGGGCCGAGATCCGCTCGACGATGCCGAACTGTGCGAGCACCTCGCCGAGCACGCGGAAGACTTGGCCGTATTCGCGGCACTGCGCGCTGACTTGCACACGCTGGCGACCTTGGTGGCGCCGACCCGTCGACGCCGCGCGGGCGTGCGGCTCGCGGTGACCACCGCGATCGCGACCATAGCCGCCGGTCTGTTCCTGCTGCTGCTGCAGCTCAGGAACCCGGCCGCTGCCCCGGTGTGCACGACCACAGCGTCCATGGCGGCAGTGCCCGCGGCGACACTGCCGGCACCTGGCCGCATCCTCGCCGCGAACCTCGAAGAACAACAACCGCGCGCCCACGTCGCGGCGTCGTTCACGGTGCACCAACGGCTGCTCGCTTCGACGAGTGCCACGCTCGAGATCTACGAAACCCGGAGTGAAGTGCGATGAATGTGCTGTCGACCTGCGTACTAGTTGTCTGTTCCTCGGTTCTTGCCGACCTGCCGGCCCAGAAGCTGCTCGCTTCGGACGGCAGCGGTCGCGTCGTGCAGATGTTCGACGCGCAGAAGTTGCGCACCACTGATGAGCCAGTGGGCGCACCAATGGGCGAACCAGTGGGCAAACCGAAGCCCGCCGACAACGAATCCATGCAGAAGCTCGCCGACTTCCTGCGCCGCTTCATCGAACCACCGCTCGGGCCGCAGGACGATCTGCGCGCGCTCGGCGGCCGCTGGCTCGTGCTGCTGGGTAGCCCAGCGCAAGTGGCGAGCGTCGAACGACTCTTCGCGATTGCTACTGCGCGCCAGCGCGAGCAGCTCGACATCCGGATCCACATCGTCAAGATGAAGGCTGCCAACTTCGTCCGCACGCTTCAGCCCAGGCTGACCGCGGTCGAGCGCGACCAACAGACGACCTACGAGACCGTCGTGCCGAGTGCTCAGGCCACCGATCTGCTGGCAGAGATCGCGGCCTCCGACAGTGAACGGATGGAGGCGCCGCGAGTTCTGGTGCAACCGCTCCAGGTCGCGACGATCGCGAGCGTCGACCAAACGTCGTACATCCAGGACTTCACGCTCGAACGAAGCGCCAACGCGCTGATCGCCAATCCCGTCATCGGAGTCACTTGGGACGGGGTGCAAAACGAAGTCCAGGCCATCCTGCTGCCCGACGGCACCATCGGCGTTGCCTGCGACGTGCACGTGCAGGAGCTGCAGAAGCCGATG
>JBDSBS010000763.1:0-10142 GCA_039921435.1 Planctomycetota bacterium
GCCGTCCTGCTTGAGCAGGGCTGCCGAGAACGATGCGTTCTCGCGCGTGTCGGCCGAACGTTCCTCGGTCCATCGCACGGGCACCCCGAACTCCTGCGTCGCCGCGCGCTGCATGAGCGTGGCCAATGCCGGCAACTCGGCAGCCGGTGCGCCGCCGCTCACCAACAGGGGCAGGCCCGTGCGGCGCTGCAGCCAGGCACCGTAGCGCAATCGCTGCATCGTCATCGGGCCGGCCGTGGCGCCGCCGTATTCTTCGCCGAACCGGTCGGCTTCGGCACTGAGCACGACGATGGCATCGGCCCTTGGCAGGGCGCCCGAGGCCGGCAGCGCTGGTGTTGTCTGCAGCGAGGCGAGCAGCGCGCCGCCGACCCACGGCGTCGACGCGGCCCACAGCCAGAGCAGTGCGGTGACCTGCAGCGTGCGGCCCAGGCGCGGCCAGCGGCGGCGCAGGGCAGTGCCGAGCAGGAACAGGACGAGTACCGACGCGGGTGGCAGCAGCAGGGTCTCGGCGAGGCGTCGCAGCATCGGCGCAGCATACGGTCGTGCGGCGTGACCTCGGAGCGCCGTGGTTTCGATTGCGGATCGTGGCGCGCTGCCAGTAATCCTCAGGTGTGAACCCGATCGCCAGCCGACTCGACGCGATGCGCGCCTCGTTCCGCGACCTCGGTCCGCTGCGGCCGATCGCGATCTGGGTCGCGGTGGCGCCGGCGCTCGGCACCCTGCTGTTGCTGTCGAAGCTGCCGATCGTCGTGGTCCTCGTTGGGCCCGCGAGTGCGGACCCGCGCATAGCCTTCGCGGCATCGACGCTCGGGCTCGGCCTTGCGATTGGCACAGCGCTGCTGCTGCCATCGGCGGCTGCGTTCGCGGCTGGTTACTGCCTCGGTGCAGAAACCGGCGCCTGGGCCGCAGTGCTCGGCGTCGCACTCGGCAGCGTTGCCGCGCAGCAGGTCGTTGCGCCGCGGTTGCCGGCGGGCTTGTTTCCGTTCATGCGCGATCGACCGCGCGCGGCCGCGGTGCAGAGCTTGTGCCGCGGTGGTGTCATCGCGGCAGCACTCGGTGTCGCGCGGGTGCGGTGGGCGGCGCGCATGCCGCTGGCTGTGACCAACCTGCTGTTCGCGGTCGTCGCGGTGCCAAAGCGCAGCGTGCTGCTCGGCAGCATGTTCGGGGCGTTGCCCAGCGCGCTGTTGGCGGCGGTGGCGGGCGATGCCTTCCGTACATGGCGCGAACGCGGCCAGCTGCCTGGCTCGCGTTCGCTCGTGGTTGCCGTCGCAGCGCTGCTCGGTGCCTTGTGCCTATGGCACGCATCGAGACGGGCGTGGCGCGCGGCTCGCGGGTCGACGGCGGCGCCGTCTACTCGCGCTGACCTTACTTGGCACTGACCTTACTTCGCACTGACTTTACTTGGCACTGACTTGCAGCATGGCGGGGGCGGTCAACGTGTGCTTGCCCCAAGCCAGAGTGAAGGCGCCCTTGCCGGCTTCCTTCTCATCGGCCTTGAACGTCATCGTCATCTTCTCGACGACGGTCGTGCTGGCGTCCTTGTTGAGCGTGACGGGGGCGACGAAGTCGGGCTTCCAGTTCTGCGGGCCAAACGGCAGCAGGCCGTCCTTCATGGCCTTGCTCGAGTCCAAGAACGCGAGCGCGAACTTGCCATCCTTGTCGCATTGCAGGCCAATGACGTAGCTGCCGGCGGGAATCTTGGTGCCACCGAGCTCGATCGCGGCGTTCGACATGTAGGTCGTCCACATGTCCTTGCCGAGGCGGCTGATCTTGCCCTTCAGCATGTCCATCTGCTTGTCGTAATCGGCGTGCCACTCGGGCTGGCCGTGGTTGATCGTCGCCATGTGGGCGACACTGAAGTCTTCGCTGAAGGCGGCGAGCGTCGTCGTGGCGCGCTCACCGGCGAAGCTCATGCCCTTGAGCTTCTGGGTGGTGGCTTCCTTGGGGGTGCCCTTCTTGGCGTCCTGGGCGAGCGAAGGGAGGGCGAGGCAGAGGGCGATGGCGGTCGTCAGAATGGGGAAACGCATGATTGTCTCTTTGGGTAACGGGGTTGTTCAGTGCTGACTGGGCGAAGAATGGCCCGAATAGGCTAGGGATCCTGGTTCACTACGCAAGCGATCCGGTGAACAGCTCGCGCAAATGGGCGAGCGTTTGGTCCACTTCTTCGACCGTATTGTAGTGCAGCAGGCCAAGTCGCAGCACGCCGTCGGGCTCGAGACCGAGTGCTTCCGAAAGTGCGAGCGCGTAGCTGTTGCCAGGCCAGCAGTGCACGTGCCGCGCGGCCAGGGCTACGGCGATGTCTTGTGGGCGACGGCGCGCGCAGGTGAACGATACGGTCGGGCAGCGTTCGTGCAGGCGCTCTGCCTCGGTGATGCCGACGATGTGCACGTCGGGGAATGCACCGAGGCCGCGCAGCAACTGCGCACCGAGAGCGCGTTCGTGCGTCTCGATGACGGCAAACGCAGCGTCGAGTGAGCCACGGCGATCGTCGGGGCCGCCGTGTTCGCGGCCGAGCTGCGCCAGATACTCGACGGCGGCGAGTGCGCCGGCGATGCCTTCGAAGTTGGCGGTGCCGGTCTCCCACTTCTCGGCGCCGTGATTCGACGCCGGGCGCACCTTGTCGGCCTCGATCTCCTCGAGCAGGGTGCGGCGACCCCACAGCACGCCGAGGTGCGGGCCAAAGAACTTGTAGCTCGAGCAGGCGAGGAAGTCGCACTGCAGCGCGCTCACGTTGAGGCGCAGATGCGGCGCGTAGTGCACGGCGTCGACGAACGTCAAAGCACCGCGCGCGCGCGCGAGCTCGGCGATCTGGGCGACCGGTTGGGTCGTGCCACTGAGGTTGCTCGCCGCGCCGACGGCGACGAGGCGCGTCTTGTCGGTGATCTTGCGCGCCGCGTCGTCGAGATCGAGCGTCGTGTCCGGTCGCACGGCGATCCTGCGCACGTGGCAACCCGCTTCGTGCGCCGCGCGCACCCACGGTGCAATGTTTGCATCGTGGTCGCTGTCGGTGACGACGACTTCCTCGCCGGCGCGCCACGTGCGCGCGAGTGCGCGCGAGAAATGGAACGTCAGCGTCGTCATGTTGGCGCCGAACACGATCTCTTCGGGATCGTCGGCACCCAGGAAGTCGACGAACGCCGCGCGCGCATTGGCGACGACGGCGTCGGTCTCGACCGATGTGGAGAACGGCCCGCCGTGGTTCGCATTGCCGTGCAGCAGGTAGTGCGACATCGCATCGGCGACACTCTGCGGCACCTGACTGCCGGCGGGGCCGTCGAAGAAGATCGCGGTGCGATCGCCGCCGCGGCGCGCGAGGCCGGGGAAGCGCGTGCGAACGGTGCGTACGTCGAGGGGGCGGAGCATGGCAGCGAGGGTACCGCGCCCGAGGGCTCGTGGCGAAGTCATGCTGGCGGGCCGCCTCCGGAAGTTCCGTGTGCTCACCGGGCTGACCAAGTCGGGTGGCCTGCTCGAGCGGCTCGCGCTACTGTCGTTCCCCCTTCCTTTGCGCCGATGGCGGCGCCAACTCCGCGAGAGCAACCATGGGACTGTTCGATTTCCGCAAGAAGAAGCCAGGTGAACAGGCTAGCTCGAAACCGCCGCCGGCGTCACCGCCAGCCGACGCCGCGAAGGGGCAAGTGCAGAGAAGCGACCCACCGAAGGGCGACGCCGCGAAGGGCGACACACACGCCAAACCGACCAAACCCGCCGGTGCGGTGCCAGCGTCCCCGGCCAGCGCCTCGTCGAAGCCCGCCCAGGCATCCGCTGCCGACGCGAACAAGCCCGAGCCGGCCCCGTTCGTCGAAGCGAGCGATGCCTTCGGTCGCCGCGTTCGCCTCTCGCGCGACGAGTATCGCAAGACCGTGCTGCCCGAACTCATCAAGGCGCACGGCAGCGATCCAGAGCGACTCACGGCCGTGATCCTGCAAGGTGTGCGCGATGGCCTCGCCAACGAGATGCTCGCCGCGGCCAACCGCCTCACTGTCATCGACAAGGATGTCGACCGGGCGCTGTCGGTGCTCGGTGTCGTGCAACGCGACGCCGGCGAACTCGACGCCGCGGAAGCGACCATGCAAGAGCTCATGCAGAAGCGCCCCGATTCGCCCAATGCGCACGTGGGTCTCGCGATGCTGGCCGACAAGCGCGGCGACGTTGCGCGCGGCGAAGAACTGCTGTGGCAGGCGTTGCAGAAGGACTGCAACCACGCCGATGCCGTGCATGGCTACTTGCAGCTGCGCCACCGCATCGTCGGCGATGACGGTTATCGCAAAGAGATCGAGAAGGTCGCAGCACTGCCGGGCTCGTGGCGGGCGCAACTGTGGTTGGCGCGGCACTTGTTGCAACACAGCGAGACCGAACAGGCGGCGGCGATCTACGGCGACGTGCTCGGCCGCGCCGGCACCGAGTCCGATGCGCTCGTCATGGCGAGCGGCGACCTCGTGCAAGGACAGCACCACGCGCTGGTCGAAGAACTGATCGCCAAGCGCTTCCAGCCGGGTCGACACCATCCGCACACGGGCCTCGCCCTTCTGCACCACTACCTGCAGAAGCAGGACCACGTGGCCGGTGCGGCGCTGCTGCACCAGATGCACCTGCATTACGGGCACATGGTTGGCGAGCAGCTGCAGCCGTTCACGGGCGAGTTCGATCGGCTGCGCCTCGCCAAGCTTCCCGCGCCCGCGCCGTTGCCGCCGAATGCGCGGGTCAGCCTCTACCGCATCGACCGTCCGATCTGGCAGGCGGGCCTGCACGATGCGCAGTGGTTGCTGCCCAAGAAGGGGCCCGAGCAGAAGCAGGTGCTGTTGCTCGCGCTCGCGGTCGAAGGTCAACCAGAGTTGCCGCCCGGTCGCGAGGATGAACTCGGTCGCCTCACGCGCAGCCTGCCTCTGTTCCTGGCCGAGCACGTCTGGCTGTCGACGCAGCACCGCGGCACTGCGGCGCTGCCGATGGCCGAGACCGGCGGCTGGGCCATCATGGGTCGACCTTGGCCCGAAGAGCAGCTCTGTTCCCAGCTCGGCGACAAGGAACGTAAGGAGACGATCCTGGTCACGGGCGTCTTGCGCGTCGACGGCGAGACGCGACGCATCGATCTGTGGGCCTACGACTGCGCCACGCGCCAGCGCATTGGACATGCGGCGACCGAGGGCACGATGCAGGACCTCGGCCGCATGCTGCTGCAGCTCGTGGCCGAACTGTGGCCATCGCTCGGTGGTCCCGCCGGCCACAAGCCGCCCGTCGGCGACGAGGCGTTCTGGCATCGATATGCCGAAGCGGTCGGCCAGCACGCGGCGCTCGTCGTCACGCAGGCCGGCGGCATGCCGAAGGAACGGCTCTACGGCGAGCGCTACATCGCCCAGTGGGTGCAGAGTACGGCGCTGCAGGAGACGCGCTGGCAGCCGGGCTTCTGGCTCTACGCGTCGGCACTCGCGGTGCTGCACCAGCTCGGATCCCTGGTGCCGAAGGAGCACGCGCGCGTCGTCGCTGAGTTGTTCCGGCAGTCGCCGCCCGACAGTGCCTTCGCGCGGCTCGCCGTGGTGCCGCTGCGCATCTGCGGCCTGGACGGCGTCTGGCAGGCACGGCGCGCGCAGATCGTCGCGGCAGCCGCTGGCGACGCCGCGTATGCCGCTTGGTTGCAGCGCGCCGAGTCGGCCAAGTAGCGGCTTTGCAGGATCGTGAACGCGAAGTGGCAGTTGCTGCCGAGCGCTGGCATCGGGGCAGCGGCTTGCCCGGGAAGACGGCGGCGTTGAGCATGCCGGAGGCCGCGTTTCGCCGACCTGCACTGATGGCCAGCCGAGCAGCGCCGTAGCATGCGGACCCTTCCCGTTCCGCCCACTGCTGCGCCATGCGAACAGATCCTCGTTCCATCGTTCCCGCCTTCCTGCGCACCGCCGCACTGCTGCCGTTCCTGCTCGCGCCTGCCTTGCACGCACAGGGCCAGCAGCGGCTAACGTTCGAGGAGGCCAACAAGCCGATTTCGTGGCAAGGTCGTGCGCCACAAGCCAGGTGGGCGGCCGACGGTGTGCACCTCGAGATCGGAGAGGGCAAGTCCGCGTTCTGGTTCGATCCGGCCAGCGGCATGCAGCAGGAGAAGCCCAAGCCTGCGCCGGATGCCGAAGCTGCGACCACATCGCCTTTGATGCGCAAGGTCCTGCTCATGCACGAGGGCGACCTGTGGCTCGACGAAGCAGAGGCGAGTTCTGGCGGCGCGAGTCGCAGCGGCCGCCGCCGCGGGGGTGGAGGTGCAGGTGGTGCCGGTCCCGCGGAGAAGTCGGCGCAGGCCGTGCAGCTAACGAGCGACGGTGCTGCAACCGGCAAGAAGGAAGAGCTGCACCTGAGCCCCGACGCCACCATGGCTTCGTTCGTGCGCGGCAACAACCTCGTCGTCGTCGACGTCGCGACCAAAACGCAGTGGGCGGTGACCAAGGACGGTGGGCCCGAGTTGTTCCACGGCATGCTCGACTGGGTCTACCAAGAGGAGCTCTACGGGCGCGGCAACTTCCAGGCGCACTGGTGGAGCTCGACCGGTGCTGTGCTCGCGTTCCTCTCGCTCGACGAGTCCTTGGTGCGCGAGTTCACGATCGTCAATCACGTGCCCGAGGGTTTCCTCGAGACCGAGCGCGTGGTCACGACGGATGTCAGCAACTACCCGAAGGCGGGCGATCCGAATCCGGTGGCGCGGTTGTCGATCGCACATATCGCGAGCAAGAAGGTCGTGCCCGTCGACTTGTCGTCGTTCCCCAAGGACGCCCTGATCGTGCGCGTCGAGTGGACGACCGACGGCAAGACCCTGCTCGTGTTCGTGCAGGACCGCATCCAGACCTGGGCCGAACTGTGTGCCGTCGATCCCGCGACCGGCGTTTTGACGAAGTGGATTCGCGAAGAGTCGCCGACGTGGGTCAACCGGCCCGATCGACCGCGCTGGCTCGCGGACGGCTCGTTCTTGTGGCTGTCGGAGCGCACCGGCTACGCGCACGTCTACCACTACGCGGTGGGCGGCAAGCTGCAGCGCGCGATCACGCAGGGCGAGTGGCAGGTGCGCGGCATCGAGCGCGTCGACGAAACAAAGGGCCTGCTCTGGTTCGAGGGCACCAAGGACGGGGCGACGGGTCGCCACCTCTACCGCATTGGCATGAACGGCGAAGGCCTCGTCTGCTTGACGCCCGGCATCGGCACGCACGTCTTCGATCTCGATGCGAGAGGCGATTTCGTTCTCGACCGCTGGTCGGCACTCGAACATCCGACGATCGTGCGCGTGTTCGACGGCGCCGGTCAGGAAGTGAAGAAGCTCGGTGAGGCCAACCGCGGCGAGGCCGAGAAGTACGCGTTCACGGAACGTAAGCGAGTGACGATCGCGGCGCGCGATGGCTACCCACTCGACGCCACCGTGCAGCTGCCGGTCACCTGGCAGGCGGGGCAGGTCTATCCGGTGTTCCTGCCGACCTACTCGGGCCCCGATGCGCCGAGCGTGCGCGATGCGTGGTCGCCGTCGACCTACCACCAGTTCTTGGCGCAGCAGGGCTTCGTCATCCTGCAGGTCAACGTGCGTTCGGCGAGCGGCCGCGGCCAAGTGCACACGGGCACGTGCTACCAGCACCTTGGCGTGCAAGAACTGAAGGACCTCGAAGACGCGGTCGATCACGTCTGCGCCAAGTTCGGCGGCGATCCTCTGCGTGTCGCGATCAGCGGCTGGAGTTACGGCGGCTTCATGAGCGCCTACGCGCTGACCCACAGCAAGAAGTTCGCACTCGGGCTCGCCGGTGCCGGTGTGCATGACTGGCAGCTCTACGACACCATCTACACCGAGCGCTACATGCGTACGCCGCAGGAGAACAAGGCCGGCTACGACGGCACGTCGGTGATCAAGAAGGCGGCAGACCTGCACGGCCACCTCGTCTTGCTGCACGGCACGATGGACGACAACGTGCACATGCAGAACACCATGCAGTTGGTCTGGGAGCTGCAGAAGGCCGGCAAGCAGGACTTCGAACTCATGGTCTATCCACGTTCGCGGCATGGCCTGAATCGGAGCGTGAGCGGGCACAGCGAGGAGTTTCAGTGGCGCCGGCTCGAGAAGCTGTTGGCGGCTGGCAAGGCGGATTGACGCCGGCGCGTTGGGGGCGCGATGGGCGGCAGCTTGCCGCGGTGGACCATTGCCAACCGAGTTGCACGCGCCGCACACGGCACGGCGAAACGCAATCACGGATCGATGGAGGGGATCGCCCTTTGACGCGGCGTCGACGGAGCGCGATCCTCATGGCTCATGCTCGCGGTCGCCACCTTGCGACTGCGCACCCGACTTCTCGGAAACCACCCATGCTTCGATACGCAACCCTCGTCGGCCTCACTGCGGCTGCTCTCACGGCACAATCGCCGCTCACCACCACCTACGCCGGCGGCAACGGTCTCGGTGCCGCTTCGACGATCTACTTCAACCTCGTGCTGAACGCGCCATTGACGTTCATGCAGATCGACGTCAACTCGTCGTCCGTCGCGGGGACGACCGGTTCGCTCGATGTGCGCTGGACTGCCAACACCTACGTCGGCAACGCCACCAACGCGACTGCCTGGACACTCGGCGGCTCGGGGCCGTTGACGGCCGCGGGGCCCGCTGTGCCGACGCCGTGTACGCTGACGCCGTTCACGCTGCCACCTGGCAACTACGGCTTCGCCGTGACCTTCAACGGCATCGGTCAGAGCTACACGAACGGCACCGGCACGACGACTCCTGGCGGCGGCAGCAACCAGACCTGGACGACGAACGAGATGACGATGCTCTGCGGGGCGAGTTCGGGTGGCGCGCCAGGCACCGCCATCTGCTGCGAACCGCGCGTGTTCAACGGCAGCATCTACTACGCGGTGGGTGGTGCTGGCACCGTCGCGACGCGCACCAACTACGGCACCGGGTGCTACCAGCGCGTCGGCTCCGTCTACGAGTACTTCGCCACGTCCGCCGCGTTCGACCTTTCGAACAGTTCGATCAGCATGCTGCCGAGCGGCAACGGCGGCTACGTCGTCTTGCCAGGCATCACCACCTACGTGGCGCCCACGGTGGCGGCCACCGTGGTGGCGCTGACGGACGACTCCGAGTCGCCGGTGAACCTCAGCAGTCCCTTCCCACACGCCGGGGGCACCACCTCGAGCTTGACCGTATGTTCCAACGGCTACGTGTCGATTGCGAGTGGCAACGGCACCGCCTACACGCCCGTCGTCGCCACGATGCTGGCGGCGCCGCAGACCGGTTGGTGGAACTGGCACGACTACAACCCGGCTGCCACCGGCGGTGGTCGGGTCAAGTTCGAGCAGGCGGCCGGCATCGCCTACATCACCTGGGACGGCGTCTACGACTTCACTGGCACGACCGCGGCGAATGCGAACAGGTTCCAGTTCCAGTTCGACACGACTTCGGGGGCCGTGCACCTGGTCTTCCAGACGATGAGTGCGCTCGGCAACCCACGCCTGGTCGGCTACTCACCTGCGGGTCCGTCCATCGATCCGGGTAGTCAGGACCTGTCGGTCCTGCTGCCGTCTACCATCCTTTTGGCCATCAACGAGAACCCGTTGGCGCTCACTGCATCAGCGCGGCCGTTGATCGGCACGACGATCAACCTCGTCACCGCCAATCAGACCGGCATGAACGTCGGCGTCAACTTCCTCAGCCTCGCACAGATTCCGGCGCCGGGCTTCGACCTCGGTGTCATCGGCGCGCCCGGCTGCCCGGCGTTGATCGACGTCAACCAGTCCCTGGGCAACGTCATCAGCAACCTCGGCTTGCCAGGCACGAGCATGTCGGTGTCCATACCGATTCCAAACAGCAACCAGCTGCTCGGCGCGCAGGTCTTCAGCCAGTCGGTGTGGATCGATGTCACGGCCAATGCATTCGGGGCGCTGACGTCGAACGGCGTCGCGCTCGTGCTCGGCAACGTGTGAGCGAGCTGCCAGTCGAGCAGATCGACGTGTGGTTTGGGCCGCCGTGTGGTTTGGGCAGCCGTGTGGGTGGGCCGCCGCGGCGATCAGAACGACAGCCAGTGCTGCTGCACCAGGAAGTTGGCGAGTTCCTCGCCCAGCATGCGGTGCCCGATAGCGCTCGGATGCAGGTCGTCGGGGGACACGACGAGCTGTGAAGCGCGCAGTGCCTGATTGCCGTG